>DATEFF010000066.1:0-10285 GCA_035280785.1 Saccharimonadales bacterium (SeqCode) | reverse complement strand
CACCGATGTTACCAATGGAACTTGCTTGATGTCGCTCACAAACTTTTGGATCTGTGGCGCTGTCACTTCGTCTTTAAGGTAGACGGAGATGTCGATTTTTTGGCGAACTTGGTCGATGGTGTCGTTAAAAACAAAGCGCGCAAAAACGGTCGTAATGATAATCAACAGCGTGATCGTCATCACGATTGTCGCAGCCGTCGTCAGCCATGCGTTTCGACGGAAGTTGTCGAGGCCGTAACGGAAAATGCGCAGAATGGTAGTCATACTTCGTTTCATGGTTCTATCCTTGGTTGTAGCTGCCTTGCGCGACATCTGAAATGACTTTGCCGTGGTCAATCGTTATGACTCGGCGCTTAAGTTTGTTCACAATATCTTGGTTGTGCGTCGTCAGGAGTACGGTTGTGCCGTACCGGTTAATCTTTTCTAGCAGGCGCACAATATCCCAGCTGTGTTTGGGGTCGAGGTTACCAGTTGGCTCGTCGGCAATCAGAATTTTGGGCTGGCGCACAACGGCACGGGCAATCGCCACACGCTGCTGCTCACCACCGGACAATTCATTCGGGAATTTGTTTTCTTTGCCGGTCAGACCAACGAGTTCGATAACTTTAGGAACAGTATGGCGTATCTCGCGATTGCTCATACCGACAATTTCGAGTGCAAAAGAGATATTCTCGAACACGGTACGCTGCGGGAGGAGTTTGAAGTCCTGAAAAACAACGCCGATTTTGCGGCGCAATAGCGGAATGTTGCGGTCCTTGAGCGTGTCGTAATCAATGCCACCAACGACAATCTTGCCACTGGTTGGACGCTCCTCACGGGTGAGGATTTTGAGCAAAGAGGATTTACCGGCGCCGCTCGTGCCTACTAAAATGACGAACTCTTTCGGCTCGACATGCAGGCTTACTCGGTTTAGCGCAGGCTTGTTTTCTTTTCCGTAAATTTTGGTCACTCGGTCGAGTAAAATCACAATATCATTGTAGCAGTATAGCGCTCATGAATATAGGCCGGATGACCATCTTTGACAATTACATACTTTATTTTATTGCTGTTTTATTCTATAATCTATCGGTCAGAGTTTGGCGACCACGAGGGAACATACATGCCACGACGCAATCCGTACCGGGGACTCCTCATCGACGTCCCCCGTACCGGGAACAACCCTGAGCAAATCGCCCGTGCGATTCTGCCGGACCGCCAGCGCGGACGCGCCCTGGAGGTGCTGGGCAATCGCCTACGGCTGATCAGCGTCGGTTCGGCCCTCCAGAACCTGGAGGACAACTGGTACATGCTGATCACGGACAGGACGATCATCTACGCCTACGCACCGCAGTCGGGCGTCAACAGGGTGGAGTTCGACCGCATCAACATCGCGGCGCGAACGTCCACTACCCCCGTCCCCTGGGCGGACGAGACCGCGAAGATCGTCGCCATGGGCGACAAACTGCACGAGGCGTTCAGGGCTCGTTTCCACTGACCGTGCGCCGGGCCCCATCTTTTTCGGGGCCCGGCCACACCACTACTCTGACTGTTCCAAATACGAACTTATAAAACCGTCAATTTTGCCGTCCAAAACGCTGGCCGCGTCACGCTCTTCGTACTTTGTGCGAGCATCTTTGACCATCGTGTACGGGTGCAGTACATAGTTGCGAATCTGCGCGCCCCATTCCGCCGACTTTGTCGGGCCCTTCAGTTCAGCAATCTTGTCTTGGTGCTGCTCGACAGCCAGCTGGGCCAGCTTTGATCGCAGCAACTTCATAGCGGTTTCTTTGTTTTGCAGCTGACTGCGTTCGTTCTGAATGCTGACGGTAATGCCCGTTGGCAAATGCGTCACGCGCACCGCAGAGTCGGTCGTATTAACCGACTGACCGCCGTGGCCGCCAGCGCGGAAGACGTCGACCTTGAGGTCACGATCGTCTAGTTCAACCTCTTCAGGTGCGTCGATTTGCGGAAGGACTTCAACAAGCGCAAATGATGTTTGGCGCAAATTATCCGAGTTAAATGGACTAAGCCGCAC
Organism: Saccharimonadales bacterium (SeqCode); assembly: GCA_035280785.1. Taxonomy (GTDB): domain Bacteria; phylum Patescibacteriota; class Saccharimonadia; order Saccharimonadales; family EFPC-124; genus DATEFF01. The sequence continues at coordinate 8,271 of DATEFF010000066.1, read as the reverse complement.
CAAGCGGTGCACGCCGTGTTCGCCGCGCAATTTACCGTAGGCATAGGGGCCGCTAAGACTGAGCACCGCGCTTTTAATCCCCGCCTCTTCACCGGCAGATTGCTCCAGTAATTCAACCCTTACGTCGCTTCGTTCTGCCCAACGAGTGTACATGCGCAACAGCATCTGCGCCCAGTCTTGGGCGTCGGTGCCACCAACGCCGGCGCTTAGCCGTAAAATCGCATCGTGGTCGTCATATTTACCAGAAAAAAGCAGGTCGCGCTTGAGTCCGTCAAAGCTCTCCTCTAACGTCACAACTTGTGATTCAAGTTCATCTGCCAGCGACGAATCACCCCCGGCAGCCAGTTCAATAAGGTCATCGACTTCCTGCTGCAATTTAAGCCATGGCGCCAGGAGAGCCTCGAGTTTAGCCTCTTGTTTCGTAAGTGTCTGAGCACGCTGGTTGTCCTGCCAAAAGTCTGATTTTGCCATCTGCTCTTGCAGCGATTCCTGTTCGCGCACAAGCTCGTCGCCGTGCAGTCGCTCCCAAGCTTGAGAGATTTGCTCGCGGAGGGATTTTAGTCGTTGCTGTATTTTATCCATTACCTCTAGTATACCACTTGCAAAAAATCATTTTAGATTGTAAAATACACACCAGTTCGGAAGTATTCGCCCTACCATGGGAGGACCATCGTGTCCATCGGCCCGCACCACGACGACCACACCGGCCTCACGGGATCGAACCGGCGTCCGCGCCGGAAGATCCGCTGGAGCCGCTGGATCATCGGCAACCTGATCGCCGCCGGCATCATGACGTACATCGAGGTCGCGCTCCTCGACGTCATCGGCGAGATCATCAACGCGGCGTTCGACACGAACGCCGGGGACCAGCCCGTCCTGCTGGTCGTGATCGGGATCTTCGTGTTCTGCGTCGATCTGTTCATCACGGCCATCGCGAGCATCTTCCTCGGCCTGTTCCTGGCCGGTCGCCGCGCCTCGCGTGAGGCCAACCGCACCGAACCGTAAGCCGCGGGCACATCCACGCCCTGGCTGGCGCCCGTCGACCACTCCGGTCGGCGGGCGCGCCCCGCACCACTTTGAAATTATCTACTTAATCTGATCAAGCGCCGGCACATACACTTCAGGAATGAGGTGTTCGCTGGTCTCAAAAATCTCGCGCTCTTGCTCTGGAGTTGGTAGCGAATCTTCAGGCAAGTCATTCAGGAGTATCGGCACGAGCGCAGTGTGCTTCCAATCGTCTTTTTGAGCGGCCATCACTAGCGCCAGACGTGATTCGGCAATTTCGCCGACGCACTCGAGTGGTTTGTGACCCTCAATGCCCAAAAGTTCACGGAATCCCGCTAGCTGCGCATTGTCTTCAAACATATTCTTGTGCCAAATCGCCTCAAGCTGCTCAGCGCCAAGGTACGGCGCCAGCGCCAAAAAGACAAACCGACACTTGTCGCACTCACCACACCAGATACGTCGCTTGCTTGGGTCTAAATGGAATGCGCGGTTACAACTTGTAAACACGTCGTGATATTGCTCGAGCGTCGCGAACTGACGCGCGATACGCAGCTCAGATAGTGGTCGCAACAACGAAAAATACGCCAGCGATGGCGACACAGCCGCAACAAGGGTCGACTGCAATAACTTCTCTGCCTCGATGCTCTTGGCCCACTGATGGTTGACGTCTATCCCCTCCCACACCAAGTTACCAACAGACGCAGACCGCTCATTACTAAAAACAACTGCGCTGAGGCCGTTCATTGCGGCAGTCATGAGCGCCAGAAGCGAGTTAATCATTGTGATTGGCACGTGGCCGTTCAGCGCACCCTGGGCGTTGAGTTCGCCGATCGTGGCGTCAATTTGGCGACCGACCTTGAGGTACGGCAGCTCTGCGCGCTCGACGGTGTTAGTAATTGGCGTGTATGAATTAACAGAGAAAAGCGTTGGCTCAAAGCCAGCTGCACGCAGTGCCTCAATAGTCACGATAGAGTCCTTGCCACCGCCAACTGCAACAAGCGGATGCTGCTGGTTGACGTCGCCCAACGCAATTGGCTCGGCCGGGATAATCTCGGATGTTTCGATCTCGGGCGTCAGTGCGTGCGGCAGATTGTTGACGTAGGCAAACTCAGTCATGCCACGGCGGATAACTTCGGTTAGGAAGTATTTTTCTACCTCGGTAATTGGCAGACGGACCGCCACACGGGATGGCGCGGCAGTCTTGTAGTAGCTCACGCTTGCGGCCAACAGCAACAATCGCGCCAGACGGTCAGTGACCTCAGCGGCTTGCGTATCGACATTGCCCACGGGTACGCTGGCTTTTTCGGTCAGCGTAATTGGTTCGCCCTCGCCCAAAAGCGCATAGTGCAGCTGCACTTCGCCTGTCTGTGGGTCAAAGTCGTAACCGGTGATCTCGAATGTTTCTACTTTGCTGGGATCAAATTGGTTCATAACGCTTGCACTGCTTCCTTGAATTGATTACCGCGGACCTTGTAGTCTTTGAACATGTCAAAGCTTGCGCTGCCCGGCGACAGGACGACAACGTCACCCTTCTGCGCAGCGGCTTGAGCTTTGGCAACGATGTCGGTCATACTTGCTGCGCCAAGTTCATCAACAAGCTCGCCCTTCCCTGCCGCCTCGAATAACTCGCGGAGTTTTGGTGCAGTTTGGCCAATCAGCAGAACTTTGCGGAGATTCACTTTGACAAGCTCATCAACCATTTCGGCCAGGTCGATACCACGGTCGTAGCCACCCAATATCATCACTTTTGGCGCCTCAAATGCCTGCGCAGCCACAACAGCGGCGCTTGTGCTGGCAGCAAAGCTGTCGTCGTAGTAGTCAACGCCGTCGAGGTTGCGGACAAACTCGATGCGGTGCTCGAGTCCCTTGTATTCGCGAATGGCGCGAGCCAACGCCTCAACATCTTGCGTCACCTGCCAAGCAGCAGTTAGCGCAGCGCAGATATTCTCAAGGTTGTGCTTGCCTGGGATTTGCACGTCGCTTGTTGGGCAGATCTTTTGGCCATCAATAACGAACGAATCATCCTCAATGTGCGCAGCCTCAGGCGTTGCGTAACGGAGCTTAGTCGCAGCCGGCGACTGGTCGGCAATCCACTTCGATCGCTCGTTCGTGGGGTGATATGTAATAACATCTTCGGCAGTCTGATGACGCGCGATGTTTGCCTTGGCGCTGACGTAATCTTCAAAGCCGGGGTGTACGTCCAGGTGGTCAGGCGTGATCATACCCACAATCGCAATGTGCGGGCTCTTTTGCATTGCCCACAGCTGAAAGCTCGACAGCTCCAAAACGACATAATCACCATCATGGATGTCGGGCAAAAGGTCGAGTGCAGGCACGCCGATATTACCACCCAAGTGTGTGCGTTTGCCCGCAGCGTTCAGCATGGCATGGACCAATGCACTCATCGTGCCTTTGCCCTTGCTGCCAGTCACAGCGATCAGCCGCTCTGTACCAAAGACATCCATAAACTCTTCGGTTACGGTCGTAATGCGACCATCGGTATGAAGCTTTGTTGGGTTGACAGGAGGCGACCGGAATACAACATCGTAACCTGTCAGCTCTGTTGCACTCGCCTCTTCTACGACTTTCACGTCAGCCGGCAAATCTGCTGGTCGCTCTTTGTGATACACCGTAATGTCGGCGTCGCCCTTTGCGGCCAGGTAGCGATATGCCGACTGGCCTTCCACGCCATAACCGACTATCGCTACTTTCATTGGAATAGCCCTCCGAGTTGTTCATGAAGTTTTTCTAGGTCTTCCTTTTTGGCCTGACCGAGTGCGCCAAATGCCCAGCGCTTACCATTCACTAGGTTATTGGCAGCGCTAACCATGCCGTCCTTGGTGATTGCCTCGATGGCTTTTGGTCGCTTGGCATAGTCATCGATGTAGCCGTCAAAGAAATACCGGTCGCCGTACCAGTGCGCGATTGAGCCAACGGTTTGGCAGCCCATTTGGTGCTTGCCGAGAGCGAATTGCTTGGAGGCTTCGAGGTCTTTGGCTTTGATGTCGCCGCTGAGGACCTTGCCGACTTCTTCGTTTACAATTTCAAATAGTTTTGGCGCATTCTTTAGGCTCACCTGTCCGCCAAAGTCCCATTCGCTGGTGCTGTCGCTAACCAAAAAGTCTGACCACATACCATATACCAGGCCTTGCTCGCGAGCGCGGCCAAGGATTAGTGAGTGCAGCCTGCCAGTCAGGATGTGGTTGAGTGCCTTCATGGCGTCGTGCTCGGCGTCAGTAAAGCGCCAGTTAGCTTCGATGGCTAGGCCAAAGATGATATTCTCAACGTCTTTGCGCAAAATGTGAATTGGCTCGCGGGCGCCAACAAGCTCTTCGCGCTTGACGGCAAATCGTTCACCGCGTGGGAGCGCCCACTTCTCGAGCTTTTCGATAATGGCGTCGTGGCGACCGCCACTGAGATTGCCAGCAATCACAAAACGCAGGTTGTCGCTGGTGTGCGTGCGCTCGTAGTGCTCTTTGATATCTTTGAGTTTAATGGCAGGCATTGTCTCCATGCGTTGCTCGTCGCTCAAGAATCGCTCACCGCTCTCACGGCCGATGCGCTGCCACAGGACACGGCCATGGTTGTTGAGGTAACCAGTTAACTCTTCCTTAACGTTGCCGTACTCGGCCTTAAATTCAGCCTGGAGAAAGAGTGGCTTTGTGACGGCCAGCTTCAGGAGGTCAAGGACACGATCCCACTCAAAGTCAGCACAGTCGGCGACATATTTGAGACTCACGGTGCTGGTGCTGGCGTTGCTATACGCGCCGTTTTTCTCGAGCTCAGCGTTGTACAGACGGGCATTTGGGTACTGCTCGTTTGCCCCGAGTACCATGTGCTCCATAATGTGCGGCGTTTCGTAAATGTCCTCGCTGAGCGCGTACTCATAGCCAGCGCGGAACTCAAAGTCAAAGCTCATGACGGTGGCATTGGGGACATGAATGAGCAGACCGCGGCTGCCATTTTGAAGTACTACTTCTTCAACAGAATGTTTCATGTTTGTAAGAAATCCAGGTTACTTATTCTCTAGTACCATCATACCATTAGTTTGCCAATGTTATAGAGGTAAGTAATGTTGACTTTTAGCTTTTTGATGATATTATTCTCCAGTACAGCAACTCCGTTCGAGCAGAGGAATACGAGATGGAGATCACGAACCGCTTCCCCACCGACTCGACGGCCCGGCGGGCCATCGCTGACGATGTGGAGGCCGCGGCCCGAGCCTTCGCCGCACTCGCTGCCGGCCTGCCCGCGGGACACCTGGTGGTGGCCTGCTGGACCAAGCCGCAGTTCAGCAACGACCGCAGCTACCCGGTGCGTGACGCCGAGATGTTGAAGTACGTGATGAGCGGCGTCCTGGACGGCCACTGCCGCGCCCTGCGCTTCTTCCACGAGCCGAACTCGCGTGCACCTCAGACCGCGGGCCTCGGCTTCCGGACGCTGTTCCTGTCCTGACCAGGGCACCCCTCACCCATGGCCGGGCGTCGACAAACCACTCGTCGACGCCCGCCTGGGCACACTAAACTTATTATGCAAAACGCCCCGATCATCTCGGGGCGTTTGTGCTATTTATGCTTCTTGCGGTTTTGGCGCTGTTGTTTGCGCTTCTTTTTGGTCTCGGCCTTTTTCTTCTTGGCCAGGTTTTCGTCTTTCTTCTGGAAGTTTGCTTCGTGAGTGACGTCGGCAATCTCGTTCACGCCCTGTTCAACCGACTGCTCGGCAGCCTTGGTGAGCTCAGTCTCGAACTCTTCGTCAGCACGGGCGATGTCCTGGCGAGAAACGTGGAAGATTGCTCGCACAACTTCGTCACGCAGTGTCGCTTGCAATGTCTCGAACAAGCGCTGCGATTCTTGGCGATACTCTACCAACGGGTCGCGCTGACCAATGCTGCGCCAATGGATACCATCACGGAGGTGCTGCATGTTCTCGAGGTGCTGCATCCACAACGTGTCCATGACCTGGAGGTAGATCTCGCGCTCGAGCTTACGGACCATCTCGTCGCCAAACTCTTTCTCGCGCTCTTTGTAGAGCTTATTTGTCGCCTTCAGCGCAGCTTCAAAGCGGTCTTTGTCTTTCTCGATAGCGGCAAGCTTCTCGAGCGCTGGCTTCTTCAGCGGCACAACAGCTTCGAACTGCTCTGCAAACTTCGCCTTGTCGCCAGGCGCAAAGATAACCAGTTGGCGCACTGCCTCTTCGACAAGCTCGCTGACTTCGCTGCTAATGTCGTCCTGCTCCAGAATCTGGCGGCGCATACTGTAAATAGCTTTGCGGTGGCGGTTCATGACGTTGTCATATTGAACAACATTTTTGCGCGTATCGAAATTATATCCTTCAACCTTTTTCTGGGCACTCTCAAGTGTGCGGCTGACGGCGCGGTTCTGAATAGGCGTGTCATCATCGACGCCCAGGCGGTCCATCAGACCAGCAATACGCTCACCCTGGAAGATACGCATCAGGTCGTCCTCGGTGCTCACGTAGAACTGAGTCAGGCCAGGGTCACCTTGGCGACCACCACGACCACGCAGCTGGTTGTCGATGCGGCGCGCTTCGTGTCGCTCGGAGCCGATAACCACCAAGCCACCAAGCTCACGAACACCTTCGCCAAGCACAATGTCGGTACCACGACCGGCAATGTTGGTTGCCAGCGTGACGGCGCCCTTCTGGCCAGCGCCGGCAACAATTGCAGCTTCGCGTTCGTTGTTTTTGGCGTTCAGCAGGTCGTGCTTGATGCCGGCCTTTGTCAGTGCGCGGCTAATCGCTTCGTTCTTCTCGATCGAAGCGCTACCAATAAGCACTGGTCGGCCTTGCTTCTGATATTCGGCAACGTCGCGAACAATTGCCTTGAACTTGCCGGACTCACTCTTGAAGATCATGTCAGGCTTATCTTCGCGGATGACAGGCTTGTTGCTTGGAATCTGGATGACATCCAGGCCGTAAATCTGCTGGAACTCCTCTGCCTCGGTAAACGCCGTACCGGTCATACCGCTTAGCTTCTTGTATAGACGGAAGTAGTTTTGGAACGAAATTGTGGCAAGGGTCATGCTCTCCTGCAAAACAGGCACGGCTTCTTTTGCCTCGATAGCCTGGTGCAGCCCTTCGTTGTAGCGGCGACCATGCATCAAACGACCAGTAAACTCGTCAACGATAATGACTTCTTTGTCAGTCGTCACGACGTAGTCACGGTCGCGCTTGAACAATGTTTCGGCGCGCAGCGCCTGGTCCATGTGGTAGACCGAGCGAACATGATCAGGAGCGTAAAGGTTCTTGATGCCGAGCATCTTCTCGACCTTCTCGACACCTTGGTCGGTCAGGCTGACGGCCTTGCGCTTTTCGTCGAGGATGTAATCTTCGGGGACAAGTTTGCGAGCGATACCAGAGAAGATCGCGTAGTTCTGGCCACTGTCGCTCGCTGGCGCACTAATAATAAGCGGGGTTCGAGCTTCATCAATAAGGATAGAGTCAGCTTCGTCAACGATCGCAAAGTTCAGCTCGCGCTGGCGCAGCAGGTCAACTTGGTCAACCATGTTATCGCGCAGGTAGTCGAACCCGAACTCGTTGTTGGTACCGTATGTAATGTCGGCAGCGTATGCCTCCTTGCGAGTGCAGGGTTTGAGCGTTTTGATACGAGGATCGTCGTGTTCGTCGTTGCTGTACTTAGGGTCGAAGATGAACGATTTGTCAGCAATAACAACGCCCACGCTCATGCCCAAGAAGTGGTACACAGGGCCCATCCAACCGGCATCACGTTGCGCCAAGTAGTCGTTGACCGTCACGAAGTGTGCGCCCTTGCCCTGTAAAGCGTTCAGGAAGATTGGCAGCGTCGCAACCAACGTCTTGCCTTCACCAGTTTTCATCTCGGCAATGTTGCCTTCGTGCAGCGCCATACCACCGATGAGCTGGACATCGAAGTGTCGCATCTTCAGCGTGCGGTCGGCGGCTTCGCGCACCAGCGCAAAAGCGTCGGGCAGGATATCATCCAGCGTTACCTTGTCGTCTGCCAGACGATCTTTCAGGACCTGAGTTTGCTTCTTGAGCTCAGGAATGGTCATACCCTTGTAGTGCTCAGCAAGGCCGTTAATAGAAGCAACGCGCTTGCGCAGGCGCTTCAGGATTTTTGCTTGTGGATCACCAAAAATTTTGGTTAAAAACTGTCTCACGTGGGTTACCTCTCTTACTTGTGGTCGGCTAATGCTGAAATTTAGGCGTCTGACTCAGTAGAACTCAGAAAGAGTCGCTCGCGAACGCGGCGGATTAACCCCCGGCGAA
>DATEFF010000065.1:0-4973 GCA_035280785.1 Saccharimonadales bacterium (SeqCode) | reverse complement strand
AGGAAGGCCGCCTGAACAAGCCATCGACGCTTCGGCGGCGCAAGGTCGTCGTGACGGTGGATCCGGCGGACGGAACACGCAAGCTCATCGAGATCATGCGCCAGGGCCGACTTCCGCGCCCCGGCGAGGTCTCGTCCATGCTCGGCGTCCTGGTGGATGGCGTGCCCGTGGGCAGCTACATCTGCGACGTCGGCGACCTGAATACCTACGTTCTGCCGCCGTACGGCAGCAGGATGCTGCGTCTCAACGAGCACGGCCGCGAGGTCCCCATGCAGTCTCGGCGCGCACCGAGTGCGCTGAACCAGGGCGTCCTGTTGCGACACGGTCGTCGTGACGTCAGCAGCCAACTGGCGCAGCGGCTCATGAGCGTCTTCGGGCGGGTGGAGCGCGACAGCGCCAGCATCGGCCTGACCGTCGTCGGTGTCCTGAACGGCACCTACGCGGCGGCGTTGCGCGTGGCTCAGGGGTACACGACGCCCTGGGACGACGCGCCTCTCTCGGCCATGGGTCGGCAGGGTGACGTGGTCACGTTGCGGGTCGACCGCAACGAGCTGCGACAGGTCGACGTGGGGCCGCTGGACCGGCTGACGGAGCGGAACTTCGACATGCTGTACGTGGGGCGGCAGTACATGGACGAGCTGCGTCGCGTGGTCCGGGTGGTGATGCTCTGAACGAGCCTGGGCGGGGAGTTGCGAACGTGCAACGCCCCGCCCGGCGAAAATCCTGCTAGAATAGGAGACAATATGCTAGAGGTTTTTATCCAACTTATTGTATTAGTACTGGCCGCGGCCGCAGCTGGCCTGAAGAGTCTGCGTTTTGCCAGTAACGGACTGACTGATTTTGAACTTGAACGACGGGTTAAGTCTGGTGATGATGGCGCCAAACTTGAGGTGGAATTCCGCAGCATGCGGCCACTCCTGGACGCGTTCCGCCGCGTAACCGTTCTACTGCTGAGTATTATTATTGTGATGATTCTGGCCGCAACGCATAACTTTGTAATTGCGATCGTGATGGCGCTGGTGTGGCTGCTGCTGGTTGAGCTGTTTAGTACGCAGCAGTGGCTGGTGCGTCAGGCCGAGCAGCTGAGCCTGAAGTACGAGGCGCAGTTCCTGCGAGCTGCACAAACGCTCAAGCCAGTGTTGCAGATTTTGTCTGACAGTCGCCTGTTGGGCGGCGTTGACTCGGCTGGTTTTTATTCCAAAGAGGAGCTTTTATCAGAGGTTGACCGCGACAGCCAGGTCCTTAACAAAGACGAGAAGCTTCTAATTCGCCAGGCGCTATCGTACCAAGATGTTTTGGTGCGAGACATTATGGTCCCGCGCTCGGTTGTTGTGACGATCGGCGCCGACGACACAATTGGCCCACTGCTGCTGGACAGGCTACACAAGTCAGGCCATTCGCGTTTCCCGGTCATCGATGGCGATCTCGACCATATTAAAGGCGTCTTATATATGCACGACCTTGTGCCGCTCGACCCCAAGAGCAAGAAAGTTGGCGACGCCATGAGCCAGAAGGTGTACTACGTCCATCAGGATAAGTCGCTCGACCACGTGTTGCAGGCGTTTCTTCGCACAAAGCATCATCTGTTTATGGTCGTGAACGAGTTCGAGGAAGTTATGGGCGTCGTGAGTATCGAAGATGTGCTGGAGACGATCATCGGCCGCAAGATTGTCGATGAGTTTGACCAATACGAAGACCTCCGTGCTGTTGCCAAGCTTGCGGCTGACGAACGCCGCAAGGCCCGCAAGGGTACCGACGCTTGACGCTTGCCAGCTTCTGCGTAATTATAGGATTACCATAAGCGTAAAAGAGAAATCTTCCTATGAACCCAGATAATAATCCACTGAATCCAACCCCAACCCCAGGCACTCCTGGTCAACAGCCTACGCCGGCTCCAGGTCCAGCGCCAACTCCAGTTACCCCAGCAACGCCTCCGCCAGCTGCTGCACCACAGCCAGCTGCGCCGGTTGACCCAATGACTGGCCCAACAGCGCCAACTCCAATGCCAACTGCAACCGTGCACGCACCCGGCTCCCGCAAGGGTCTCGTGATTGCCGTGATGGTTGTGGCCGTCGTGGTTATTGCTGTTTTGGTCTACATGGTCGTCAACGCCTAGTTGATCACCTCTGACCACCGAAACGCTTCTGCTTGCGCAACTGGGGTGCAACAGATTATTGTAGATGTAGTAATTTTTATAAGGTTTAACCAATGAGAACTCTGACCAAAGACCTCAAGTCATCAGTCGGCCAGCCCGTGACGCTTCGCGGTTGGCTCCACAAAAAACGCCTTCTGGGCGGACTTAACTTCCTGACCATCCGCGATCGCAGCGGTATTGCTCAGGCTTTGGTCGAAAATAAGGATGAACTAGAGAAGCTCCGCGGCCTGCAAATCGGCACCGTCGTGACGTTCGAAGGTACTGTCGTTGAGGACGAGCGCGCCCCTGGTGGCGCTGAGCTTCACGACGTCACAATCACCGTTGAAGTTCCTGTGACCGACGAGCCGCCAATCGAAATCGACAAGCCAATTCAGCACAAGCCAGAGAACCTGGACACGCTGTTTGAGTACCGCGTCCTGAACGTCCGTAACATCAACGAGCAGAAGATCTTCCGCATTCGCGCAGATCTGACTCGTTACATCCGTGAGTTCTTGCACCAGAACGAATTTGTCGAGATCGACACGCCAAAGCTCCTGGCTGAGGCAACCGAAGGCGGCGCTGAAGTCTTTAAACTCGACTACTTTGGCAAGACCGCAACGCTGGCGCAGAGCCCGCAATTCTACAAGCAGATCATGGTCGGCGCGTTCGAGCGCGTCTTCGAAATCAACCACAGCTACCGCGCTGAGCCAAGTGCAACAACTCGTCACCTGACCGAGCTGACAATGCTCGACATCGAGATGGGCTTTGTGAAGGATCACGATGAAGTCCTCGACACCGTTGCCGACATGACCAAGCACGCACTGAACCGTGTGTACGACGAACACGCTGCTGACCTCAAGACTTTGAACGCTCCCGAGCTGAAGCTTTCTGAAGGTCAGGTTCCTCGTTTTACTATCACCGAAATCCACGAAATGTACACCAAGGCGACCAAGAACGACACAACGCACGAGAAAGATCTGATGCCAGACGAAGAGCGATGGATCTCTGACTACGCGCGCAAGCAGCTTGGCAGTGACCTCGTGTTTGCTGTCGACTTCCCAGCCGAAGCCGGTAAGTTCTACCACAAGTTTAAGGACGACGGCACCGTTGCCTGGGGCGATCTGCTGTTCCGCGGCCTCGAGATTGCAACCGTTCCGCTTCGCGAAAACAACTACGAGAAGATGATCCAACAGATGACCAAGGCCGGCCTGGACGTGACCCACGAAGGTTTCAAGTACTATCTGCAAGCGTTCAAGTACGGCCTACCTCAGCACGGCGGCTGCGGCTTTGGTATCGACCGCTTGGTCCAAAAGACTATCGGCCTGGGCAACGTCAAAGAAGCTACGCTCTTCCCGCGCGACATCAACCGCCTGACGCCATAGCCAGCAGTGCTACACTAGATATATGGCAAAGAAATCCACCAAATCGTCTCGTCGTGCTCGCGCCAAGAAAGAGCAGGCAGTCGCAAAGAAATCTCAGACAACCAAGAAGGCACCTGTTACTCCTGAAGAGCCGGTGATTATTGCAGAGGGCTCGGACGAGTCGGTTGCGAAGGCCGAAAAGAAGCCCGCAGCCAAGAAAAAGACTACTAAAAAAGCCAGCGAGACCGTAGCTAAAAAGCCAGCCGTCGAGGCAGAGGCTGAAAAAGTCGCAGCTATCGAGTCTGTTGAGGAAGATGTTGCGCCGTCTCGCCGCCGTATGTTGGTGAGCGCATTTGCGCTGGCTGTCATCGTGATTGCATTGATTTTTGGCGCTGCAATTATGCGTCAGCAGAACGCGCAACAGACAGGTGATTCATCTACGAAGGCAGGGCAGAGCTCGGCCGCAGCTGATGACATCCTGCAAAGTGGCGGCAAAATGTGCACCAACGAGCAAGCAACCAGCGATGTTAATGGCAGCACCAACCCGCAAGCCGTTGGCATGATGCTCCAGACCAACCCAAGCAACAACATTCAGACACCTCAGACATACGGCAGTGGCGGTAGCGATGCCGCGACACTCCAGGGCGCGAGCTGTTTCTAGAATTTCATGAGCGAAAAGTTATTTATCACGCGCAAGCGTAAGAAGTGGAAGTTTGCTCACTTTGATGAGTGGGCGAACTGCTATCAGGCGAGCCAGATCAAGCCGGATTTTTGGCGTACGCACTTCCCGCACCAGCAGCCACTAACTGTTGAGGTTGGCGCGGGCACGGCCGACCTGACGCTCGGGCTTGGGCGTGCACACAAAGACCGCAATTTTGTGGCTGTCGACGTCAAATCTGACCGACTGTACACTGGCGCAAAGGTCGCGCTGAACGATGGTCTCGACAATTTGGCATTCGTTCGGGCGCAGCTCCGAGGCATGGTTGATCTGTTTGAGCCAGCCAGCATTAGTGAGCTGTGGGTGACGTTCCCTGACCCATTCCCGCGCGATCGATCCGCCAAGCACCGTCTGACCAATCCGTCATTCCTGAAGATTTACGCCGAGCTGCTGGCCAAGGACGGCATCTTGCGCTTTAAGACCGACAATCGTGAGCTCTTCCTGTGGAGTCTCGAGCAGTTCGTTGCCGAAGGCTGGCAGCTGCACGAACTCAGCTTTGACCTGCACGAAAGCGACTTACCGACTGACTACAAAATCACCACGTACTTCGAGCGCAAATTCCTAGCCCAAGGGATTCCAATCAACTACGTATCAGCGACGCCACCGCGCTTATAGCGCCGGCTCGTTATCCAGCGATTTCCAGAGGTACCAGCAGGCGATAGACTCATACGGGTGCCAGTTGTATTTGTCGGCGATGGCGCGCATTTCGTCTGGTTTTGGTGCGTCTGGTAGACCATAGAGTTTTTTCATGGCCATGCGA
>DATEFF010000064.1:0-13662 GCA_035280785.1 Saccharimonadales bacterium (SeqCode) | reverse complement strand
CATGATCCACTGACCAGGCTGATCGGCAAAGCGGGTAGGGCGGCTTGAACTGAGGATTACTTTGATTTTAGGCATGATGATTCCTTACTTTATTTATTATAGTACTATACATAATGTAGTATATATGTAAGAAATTTGACTTGCAAGACGTATTCCTCTATCTTGTGAATAAGATGCTGATAGAAAACAAGCCAGGCTGTGTAGAAGCTGCTGCTCGGATTCTTGGCGATAAGTGGACGCCCCTGCTGATACGGGCGCTCGCAACCACGCCTCTCAGATTCTGCGAGCTTCAAAAAGCCACTAGCAACATTAATCCGCGGACACTGTCCGCTAGACTAACCTGGCTTGAGCAAAATGAAATTATTACAAAGGGTCTTCGTACCACAACGCCGCCATGCGCTGAGTACATGCTCACACAAAAAGGCACTGACCTGGTGCCCGTACTCCAAACAATGGCCACCTGGGGCGAAAAGTACACCAGCCTCGGCTAAGGTGTCAGCCAATCTTCGAGGAGTTGAGGGTGTAGGTTAGCGGCTTTGCTGGCCTCTACAAATGCTTTGAGGTCTTGCTTGAACGACGGCGTAAAATGCATCAGCACAATGTCACCAGCGCGTAGGTGGTCGCCAATTTGGTAGCGCATAACGCCGTCCTCAACCAATGCGCTCCACAAAACAACAGCTTTCATACCGCATGCGGCAGTCGCTTTCGTTGTTTCCTTGTTATACATGCCGTACGGCGGGCGGAAGAGGCGCGGGCGCTTGCCATAGACGTCGGTATAGGCGTCTGAGGCTGGGCAGATTTGGCTCTTTTGGTCTTCGTAGCCATACAACGTCAAATCTTTGTGGGCGACGGTGTGGTTCTCGATAGCCGAGCCAGTCTGCTGCGCCATGTTGCTAAAGTAACCAGGCGAGTGGTTCACGTACTGCTGTGTCAGGAATAACGACGCTGGCACATTTGCCTCGCGCATCTTTGCGGCGGCTTCTGGATCGCGGACAACGCCGTCATCGATGGTCAAGAATACGACCGGCTGTTTCGTCGGCAACTTAAAAATCACTGGCGCTTCGTTACCGTTAACTTGCGCGGGGCCAACGTCAGGCGCGTAGGCCAAGCGACCCGGGTCCGGCGGGGGAGCGAGCGCTGCCATCTGGGCCGACGCAATGGTGTGCTGCGGGCTGGCGACCATCTTGTTCCACTGGGCGTACCCGGCCAAATACACAACCGACAGCACTGCGATACACAGGGCTGCGACTAACCGTTGATGGGCAATATGCTTGGCGTGTTTAATCTGTTCGTCTGTCATTTTAGGTCGTTTCTGTTCCTTAATAGTACCTCAATCCGCGTCCATGCCAACCAAAAACCGGCTTTGAGGCCGGCTTATGGTGTGCAAATTGGTTTAAGCGTTGCGAGTGATGTTAACGAGAGTCCAATTAAACTCATTCTCGTCAAACTTCAGGCGGTACGTGTCTTGACCGTCTGTCATGTCAAAGATTTGAACCATCTTTTGACCTCGCTTTATAAGGTACTGCAATCCTGACTCCATAAAGTTGACAGTGTTGCCGTTGTACTCCATGCGCTTCGGGTAGCTCTTGAGCTCCCGGCGGTTTCGGAAATACATGGCTGTAATTGTCACCTCTTTGTTGACTGCTGTGCATCCGTTCATAAACAAGCTCCTTCTTTTATAACTAGTTGCTGAAAATCAGCGAACGGGTTTAAGAAAGGTTGCTGCCTAGTTCGATAGAATCTCACCGTTCATGAAATTCACCCCAGGAAGCATTGCTTGAGAATAAGGCAGTGACGCTTAAAACACCTCTAGAGAGTGAGGTGGCTCAGTGTGTATACCCCCAAATGTTTATGAGCTTGCATGTAAAAAGGTTTCCACCAGTACATACATAACCACGTTCAATTATAGTACGTCTGGCGCGTTCGTGAAGGGCTTTGTACTCAAAACACAACATTTTGTCAGGCACTGTTGCCAGATAGCTCCCAACATGGTACTATAAGTTTTAAAGCACTTATGGATACACTTCAAACATCCCAGAACCCACACGTCTGTACCCGGAGCCTCAAGCTCTTGGGCGACTTTTGGACGCTCAACATTATCGCTGCGCTGGCCGAAGAAGGCGAGTTGCGATATTGCGACTTGCAGCGTGCCGCTGGCGGTGTAAACCCCGTAACGCTGGGCAATCGCCTGCGTAAGCTGACGGACGCCGGCATGCTCGCACGTAAGGCATCAACCGACGATATCTCTGTCAGCTACAAGCTCACCGAGCTTGGCGAAGCAGCCATCCCGGTCATCCGTGCCGTTGATACATTCTCGCGCAAACTACCCAAGAACGACTAGCGTTCAAACGATTTGATAATTTCGAGTAAGCTCTTCAGCTCGATCTCTGCCTTGATGACATAGCCGTCCATGTCGGCACGCACGTCAGGGCTGACTTTGCTAGAATCACCAAGGTTTGTCAGAATGACAATCTTTGTTTTGGTGCAGCCGTATTCTGGCTCGTTGCGCAATATCTTTAACACCTCAAAACCGTTCTTCTTGGGCATCATGACGTCCAGGAATATAAGATCTGGCTTGTAGCTTTTGGCCTTCTCGAGGCCTTCGTCGCCATCAGAGGCACTGGCTACTTCAAAGCCATGTTGTTTCAGGAATATCTCGTATAAGTTTCGGAGCTCTAGATTGTCCTCAACGAGAAGTATTTTTCGTAACCCAGCCACGATGCCTCCTTATGAATGTCTGTGCTTCCGTATCTTGCTGGTGCTGCTCTTGCTGCTGCGCCTGCATAACAGGGATGGTAAAGGTAAAGACTGATCCGACGCCTTCCTGAGATTCAACGCCGATAGTTCCATTATGACGCTCAACGATTGATTTGGAAATAAAGAGTCCCAAACCCGTGCCTGTGCTGCCGCTGTCGAGGCCACCGTGCACCCGGTAGAACTTCGTGAAGAGGTAGGGGAGCGCCTTCTTAGGGATGCCAATACCGGTGTCGCGGACGTGCGCCACAAAGTTCTCGCCGTCTTGTTCGAGCGTGACATCAACTTTACCCTTCGGTTCAGTGTACTTGATGGCATTGGTAAGGAGGTTATTGACGACTTCGCGCAGTGCGATCGTGTCAGCCAAGACCATGTCGCCGGATTCTGGACCCTTGTAGCTCAAGCCAATTTGCTTGTCGTCGGCCACAAACTTTACGTCTTCGACGGCTTGCTTGACGGTTGCAGCCAGGTCCATCGGCTCCATATTGAGCGTCAACGTACCACGCTCGATACGCGTGACATCCAGCAGGTTATTAATGAGACTACCGAGCTCGTTACTGCTCTTGAGAGCCTGGCGCAGATACTTGTGGCCTTCTTCGCTAATGTGCGAGCCTTCTTTGTAATTGATGAGCTCGATATAACCACGCAGCGACGCCAGCGGCGTGCGGAGCTCGTGGGCCGCCATGGACACAAAGTCGATCTTCATGTTCTCGAGCTCACGGGTCTTTGTCTCGTCGTGGATTGTCACAATAGTCTGTGCGGCTTGTTGCTCGGTGGCGCCGTGGACTTTGGCCACGATAATCTTCACAAAGTGCGTGTTGCCAGCGTGGTCCATGTACTCGAGGTCAGGATAGACAGTGTCATCGGTGTCGAAGTTGATTGTGAACGGCTGAAGGTCGCGAGTCCACTTAAATACATCGTGGACGTTCTTGCCGACCAACGCGTCATTTGGCAGCTGGGTTAGCTCGTTAGCTGCGGCGTTGGCGATGATAATTTTGCCGTCGCGGTCGATAGCCAAGATACTCTCTGCGGTGGTGTTGAGGATAATCTCCAAGCGGTTACGCTGCTCTTCAACGTGCGTCACAAAGTCCTTCAGGCTCACACCCATAGCATTAATGCTGTCACCCAAGACGCCGATTTCATCACCACGCTTCAGGTTAACGCGCTCACCAAGTTCACCCTTACCAATGCGCTCGGCAACTTCGGCCAGGTAGAGGATCGGTCGCGTGAAGTAACGCGTCAGCCACAGTGCAATTACAAAGACAGCGGCCGAGCTAGCAACCAAGATGGTAATGAGCGAGTTGCGGAGCTGCACGACAGAGGCGAGTGCTTCGTCGGTGTCAATCTTTGTGGCCAGAACCCAGTTAGCAAACCCGATCGTGCGCGCCGCCACAATGACTTCATGACCGCGATAGTCTGTTGCGGTGCGCGACGCAGTGGTGGTATTGAACAAGTCCAATCCATCCAGGTGCTTGCTCAGCGCAGCATCAGTGTCAAAACGCAACGGGAACAACGAAATAGCGTGGTCATTTGCACCCTTAAATGCCACAACCGTTTCACCAGTCGCGCCCAAGCCGGTGTAGTCCTGGACGGCCGCAATGATGTTGTCCATACGGAAGACAACAAGCATTACGCCAGATTCTTTCTTGTTGACGCTAACTTTAGTGGCGATGTAGAGCTTATTAATATTGTCGCGGGAATCTTCGCGGACCGATACGGCCGTGTCGAGACCTTCGCCGATGTAGTAGTCGGCCAAAGGCAGTGTCTTGCCGCGGTTTGATTCGGATGTCGAGGCAATGACCTTACCGTTGAGGTCGGTGATTGTGGCCGACTGCATGTCAGGCACCTGGGCTTTACGGTCTTGTAGGATAGAGTCGATGGTATTCTTATCGACCGTCTTACCGGCAGCCAAGTATTGGCCCAGCGCGCTCTGAAGGTCAAACCGGTTCGTCAGCGTCGTAACATCTTCTTGCCTCTGTTGCAGCAGGCCGGTGATCTTTTGCTCCTGCTTTACAGCCGTACTCACCAGCTGATCAGTCGTCTTGGTGCGCAGGTCGTTGCTGGTTGTAATGTAGCCAATGGCGCTTACCACAAGGGTAGGCACCAGGCCAATTGCCAGCATCAGCAGCGTTAGCTTGCCGCGGATGCTCATGGTTCTGCGAGGCCGGCCCGCAGGTGTTGGCTCGCTACTCAACAAGGGTAAACGCGCCATCCTTCACCTGGAACAAGTCATACTTGTAGTCCTTATCAGATACTTCGCCGTTAGCGTCAAACTGGCGGAAGCCAGAAACGCCATCGTCGAGGGTCAATTGCGGCAAAATATTCTTGATCTGTTCACCTGTTGTTGCGCCGCGGCTTGCAGCGGTTTGTAGCAAGTGAATAATGTCGTAGGCCTGCGGAGCGGCATACAGCTGCTCGGACTTACCGTACTCGTTAATCAACGATTGCTTGAAGGCCTTTGTGCCAGTAGGGAAGGACGAAATTGTCAGGCCCTCGGCAACGGTTGGGTTGTTACTGATGATCGTGTTGTCGTACATGATGTCCGCGCCAAAGAACGGAGCCTTGATGCCGGCCTCGCGGGCGAGTTTCATGGCGGCAGTCGCCGAAACAACAGAGTTAGGCGCGATGAAAACTGCGGCAGGGTTGGCCGTTGCAAGTGTGTTCATCTGGGTCTTGAGGTCAATTACGTCTGGCTCGGCTGAGGCAGTCGCTACGACCTTGCCACCCAGCGCTTCGAACTTCTCGCGGAATACAGCGTTCATACTGCTACCGTATGGCTCGTTGGTGTAGAAGATCGCAACCTGGCGAATGCCACGGTCGTAGATTGTCTGTGCCATAAACGTACCCTGGAATGTGTCTGGAGGGACAACGCGGAAGAAATAATCGTCTGGAGTTGTCAGTGTCGTACTGGACGCCGACGGGCTAATCATCGGAATTTTGGCGTTGTTGGCAGCCGGCAGGGCAGCAACGGTAGCACTGGAGCAGCCCTCGCCAATAATCGCTACGACGTTCTGGGCAATCAAATTCTTGATAGCTTCGCCTGCGGTCTTGGCGTCACACTTCGAGTCAACCTGCACGACTTCGATGTTGTCAGCACCCAATTGTTTCTTGGCCAATTGGATACCCTTCATGGCGCCGTAACCCATACTACTTGACCCACCGCTAAAGGCCATCATAACGCCAACCTTAATGCGCGGCGCGGCCTGGCGGGTCGTCATCTGGGCGATCAACACAACCGCACTGGCTATCAGCGCCAAAATAAATACCGCAACACCAATTACATACCATTTGCGGCGTGAATGATGTGGAAGTTCAGGACTAGGCGTTGGAGTTTGAGGAGTTGCGCCGGGCGTAGGCTCGGTGCTCACCGATGGCGGTGGGGTAGGGGCTGGTTCGCTGACAGGTGGAGTCGGAGGCGTTGGCCCAGTGGGAGTTACAGGTTGATTTTGCTGTCTAGGTTCTTCGTCCATGATAGCCCTACCCTTTTATAAATACTTATCATAAGCATCTTGCAGTCCGCCTCAATTGTCAAGATGGGCAGACACATCAAAAGCCGCTAAAGTAGTTGGCATGGACAAGACACTCGAAACTTTTATAGAGACACTAGCCGGCCAAGTTCACGGCCGCGTTATCACAGCCAAAGATACAGCAGATTACGAGAAGTCCCGCCAGGTACTTTTTAATCACAAAGCGCACCCTGCGGTTATCGTCGAATGCGCCGACGAAGCAGACGTTGCGGCAACGATTGAGTTCGCAACCAAGCACGACCTCAAGTTGTCCGTGCGCAGCGGCGGCCACAGCGGTTTAGGCTTCGGCACAAATGATGATGGCGTCGTTATAGACCTGTCGCGCATGAATGACATCAAGATTATTGACGGGGCAAACCACATCGTCCGCCTGGGCGCTGGTGCCCACTGGGGGACTGTGGCCAAAGAGCTCGCTCCACACAACCTCGCCATCAGCTCGGGCGATACAACATCGGTTGGCGTTGGCGGTCTGACACTTGGTGCAGGCGTGGGCTGGATGGTTCGCGAGTTCGGCCTGGCTATCGACAGCGTCGTAGCGTTTGATGTGGTCGACGCCGATGGCAAGACACTTCGCGCAACAGCCGACGAAAACCCTGATCTGTTTTGGGCACTTCGTGGCGGTGGCGGAAACTTTGGCGTTGTCACGGCCATCGAGTTCCGCGCGCATCAGAGTGACGGTATTTTTGGTGGCACCATTACGTACGGCGTCGACAAACGCGAAGAGGTTTTGACGAACTGGGCAGAATACATGCGGACCGCGACACCAGAACTCAACTCGACGTTCATGCTCGCCCCGGGTTTTGGGCCAGGGCAATCGCCATCGGTCATGGTGCTCGTGTGCTACGCCGGCAGCGACGAAACCAAAGCCCAGGCAGCCATCCAGCCGCTACGTGAGCTCGGCGACACACCAACAAGCGACGACGTTAAGGCCAAACCATACTACGAGATGCTCGAAGAAGCCATGCCCGTTGGCGACATGGTCATTCGCGTACGCAACGGATTCGTAAAAAGCCTGAACGACGACGTTATCAAAACGATTGCCGAAAACTTTGGCACCCCCGGCAAGCCATTCCTCCAAATTCGAGCGGTCGGCGGCGCTATGAATGACGTCCCGGCTGACGCAACGGCATTTGCGCATCGTGATGCCGAAGCCTTTATGCTCATGCCGACATTTGGCCCGGCGGGCTCAACCGACGAAGCCGTCAATCAAGATGCTGACAAGCTTTGGGCGCCGCTCAAGCGATTCGTACATGGCGCATACGTCAACTTCCTGACTGACACGCACAAAGAAAGTATTAACCAAGTCTACCCGCCACAAACGCTGGCACGACTGCGCAAAGTAAAGGCCGAGTACGACCCGGCCAATGTCTTTCACCGCAACGTCAACATCAAGCCTGAGTAATAAAATCCTTCAGCTTGGCAGCAGCAAGGGCGCGCATCGAGATCGCGTCCTTTTGCTCGCTCGTGTGTTCGGCAAATGTCTTGCTTGAGCCTTCCGGGACAAAAATAGGGTCATAGCCAAAGCCGTTCTCGCCACGAAGTTCGGTCGCGATACTGCCCGTAAGTTCGCCGTCAAAAATCTGCACGCCGTTTTCGTCGCAGTAACCTAGGGCGGTCACCACGCGGGCCGATCGGTCATCCCAACCTTCCAGCATTTTAAGGACGCCATCACAGCCGACATTATCGAGGAACCACGCAATCAACGCACCAGGCAATTCGCCCCAGGCATTAATGTAGAGCCCTGTGTCGTCCACCAAAACTGGGCGTTGCAATTGATCGTATGCGGCTTGCGCTTTGGCGCGAGCAACCTCACGCACGTCAGTTGCTTGCAGCTCGGGGAGCGAAACCTTCTGGCCATGAACCTCAATGCCAAGCAGGCGAGAAATCTCTGCTATTTTGCCAGCGTTGCCCGTAATAAGAGTTATATCTGTCATGGCTAGATTATAGCCCACCTGATAAGCTATATGCTATGAATGCCGACCAGACCGACCTGACACTATTTGCTGCGACACTCAAAAGCCGCAAGGCCACCGCGGACACTGTTATTAAGACGTACTGGGATACCACACTACCCGAAGTTAACACCACGTACGGCGAGGCATCACGCCAGACAATGTCGGCCTTTACCGATATCCTCAACCGTGGCGGCAAGCGTTTCCGCGCTGCACTGGCAGAGTCGGGCTACCGAATGTTTGGCGGTACAAACCAAAAAGTCATCGACCAGATGAGCCTGGTGCTAGAGATGGTACACGCATACCTGCTTGTCACCGACGACATTAGTGACCGGAGCGAACTGCGCCGCGGCGGACCAACCGCGCACCGCATCCTAGAGGAATGGTTTACGCGGACCAACCAGACAGGGGACCGGCAACACTTTGGCGCCAGCCTTGCAACGCTGGCGGCAATGGCGGGAATGCATCAGGCAATGATTGAACTCAACAAAATCCCCGTCGATGCCGAGCGCGTCCGAGAGGCTAGCAACAACCTCAATCACATTTTGTTTTTGACATGCCAGGGACAGATGAACGACTTATGGAACGAGACGACCGGCACGTCATCGCAAGAGCAAATCGAGAACGTTTTAATATGGAAATCAGCGTGCTACTCGTTTGTTAATCCACTGCAACTTGGTGCTATTTTGGCAGGCGCCACGCCCGACCAGCTCAAAATTCTCGAGGATTATGGGCGCAAAGCGGGACGCGGCTTTCAACTGTCCGACGACGTCATCGGTCTTTTTGGCTCCGCCGACGAGACAGGCAAACTACCGATGGACGACCTCCGCGAGGGCAAACGCACACTGCTAATTGGACGGACGCTCGAACTCGCCAGCAAGGAAGATGCAAACTTCTTAAACAGCCAGCTTGGTAACGAGCGCCTAACAGAGGCGGACTTTGAGCGCTGCCGAGCTATCATCGCCGAAAGTGGCGCACTAGACCAAGTCAAAACCGACATTGCCGAGTCGTGCGACGCAGCCAAGCAAGCCCTGAACCAAAGCGACTTGCCATCGAGCGACGAGATTCGCTTCTTGAGCGGCCTGGCAGACTTTTTAAAAACACGTAAGGCTTAGACCAATGATTAAAGACGCCATCGTCCGGTTCGACACAACGCTCACAACCTTCGTCACGAGCTGGCCAACTTGGCTCCATGCGCCGATGCTTGTTGTAACGACGCTCGGGCAGCCGGCAGTGATGTGCGTAGCGGCAGGAGCTGTCATGCTGTTCGCATGGCAGAATGCTAAACCGCAGATCGTCTATGGGCTCGGCATTGGCGTGGCGGCGATGTTGGTCAACAGCCTGCTCAAGCACTTCATCCACCGCACTCGACCGGACACGCTATACGTCAGCGAAATGTACTTCAAAACAAGCAGCTTCCCCAGTGGTCATGCGTTTGGCTCTACCGTCATTTGCGGAATGCTGGCATATCTGTCGCTCAAATACCTGCCCGAACCTTGGGGTGCGGTGGCCGCCGCTGGCCTGGGCGCATTCATATTGCTTGTTGGAGTTTCTCGGATCTACCTGGGGGCGCATTATCCGACGGATGTTATTGCCGGATGGATTCTGGGCGGTATCGTTGCAGGACTTATTATCGCGATTGGACGGCTATGATACTCGTCGTCCATAACGCCAACTCCGGCACGCAAAATTCGCTACAAGAGATTAAAGATACCATGGCGGCTCACGGACTAGAGGCGAGCTATGTTGCCATCACAGACAATAGCCTAAAGCGCAAAGCCACCGAAGCCGCAAGGAAGGGCGCAACGCTTGTTGCAGCTGGCGGCGACGGCACGGTCAGCGCTGTCGCAGGAATCGCGGCGCATACCGGCGCGACGCTCGGCGTTATTCCGGCCGGCACGCTGAACCACTTCGCAAAGGAGCTTGCCATCACAGACCTCAAGCAAGCAGTCGCAGCGCTCAAATCCAAAAAGACAGCAACCGTTGATATCGCCACCGTCAATGACAAGTCGTTCATCAATAACTCCAGCATCGGATGGTACCCACGTTCACTGCACGCGCGCGACGAACTAGAAGCCAAAGTAGGGAAGTGGCCGGCGGCGCTATACGGAGCTCTGCGCGCAGCACTTCGCCCGCGGCGTTATCACGTTGAGCTGCTGGTTGACGGCCAAAAGCATACCTATCGCACACCGTTTGTGTTTATCGGCAATAATGCCTACCAACGGACGCCAGCAGAACTTGGCAAACGCGATTCGCTGCAAAGCGGCCAGCTTGCCATTTACGTCGTGAAGGCGCAATCAGTCTTGGGTATCTTGCGAATGTTGGGCCATGCGCTTTTTACTCGCAAGCACCGCACGCAGGACTTCGCAATCTACCACGCAACCGAATGCGTGATTCACACCCGGCACCATCGGCAACTGAGCGTTGCGACCGATGGCGAGATACAACGCCTAAAGACGCCACTCCGCTACCGCTCCAAGCCTAAGGCTCTACGCGTTATCGTCCCGTAGTCTTGCGCTTGCGTGGAGTCACGGGAGTTTCTGGCTCGACTTGCACGTGGGTGTAGCCCGGCACGACGCGGCCGACTTCGCGTTTGACCTTATCGATAACTTTTTCGATCTCGTCGGTGGTGAGACCGTCGTCTAGATGGATCTCGAGATTCACAAGCGTACTTGTTGCGCCGAGTATCATCGTGCGGAGGTCTAAGACGCCGAGGACACCAGGCACCTTCATCGCCGCCGCGCGGATATCCTTTGCCAACATCGGAGGGACGCTATGCCCAGTAATAAGTCCACGAACACCGTTCAGCAATATCACCGCAAAGACCGCCAGCGTCACGCCAATTGTCATTGCGCCTACGCCGTCAAAGCGGCCGTCACCTGTTAATCCGTAGACAATCAGGCTGATCATACCAAATAGCGCCGCGAGCGTGCCCATGATATCCAAAACGACCGTTGTCTTTGGTGCCAAGAGCGACGACTCAAAGAACACGTGCGGCAACTTCGAAAACTTACGGCCGCCCAACAGCGCTCGGGCGCTCACCGTAAAGGCATAGCCGTTTGTTGCAATCGCAACCGCCAGAACCGCATACGCCAAGCCGGTCCACTCAACATGGTCAGGATTCAGAAACTTCTCGAGGCCAAAATAAAATGACGCCGAAGCCGTAATCAACAAAATAACCACGGCCGACAGCAGGGCCCAAAAGTACAACTCCTTACCATATCCAAACTGGTAATTGTGGTCGGCCTTGCGTTGTGAGCGCTTGTGGCCAACGAGCAGCAGCGCCACCGAAGATAGATCGGCCAACCCCTCCATTGCCTCGGCAATCATAACAGCACTACCGGTGATGGCCGCCACCGTGAAGTTCATCACGACATCAAGAAGGTCGACCAAAAAGGATGTAACGAGAGCTCGCTTAGTAGATACAGATGCGCTCATGATCTTCCTATTGTGACACAGTGCGGTCGTTTGCTGCTAGCCGTTCACAACGTGGCCACCGTTAACGTGAATGGTCTGGCCGGTGATATAACTTGCATCACTCGAAGCCAAAAAGACGTACGCTGGAGCGACTTCCTCTGGCTGACCTGGACGACCAAGCGGTGTGTCTTTGCCGAATCTCTCAACGTGTTCTTTTGGAAACGTGGACGGAATCAGCGGCGTCCAGATCGGACCGGGCGCAACAGCATTAACACGAATGTTATCACCGGCCAACTGGCCAGACAGCGAGCGGGTAAACGATACAATCGCACCCTTTGTCGCTGCGTAGTCCATCAGCTCTTGATTACCCTTGTAGGCAACGACCGACGCCGTGTTAATGATAGTTCCACCATTTGGCAGATACGTAAGGGCGGCCTTGCTGAGATAAAAATGCGCGAAGATATTCGTACGGAAGGTGCGCTCCAACTGCTCTGCTGTGAGGTCACGGATGTCGTCTTGGGGGTGTTGCTCGGCAGCATTGTTAATTAATATATCGAGCTGCCCAAATTCAGCGACCGTCTTCTCAACAAGTTCTTTGCACCACGGCTCGTTGCCGACGTCGCCCGGTAGGGTAATGCAGCGTCGACCTTCTTGTTCGACTTGTCGCTTTGTCTCTGCGGCATCTTCGTGCTCCTCAAGATAACTAATGGCAACGTCAGCGCCTTCGCGCGCAAATAACACTGCAACAGCGCGGCCGATTCCACTGTCGCCACCCGTTATCAACGCAACCTTACCCTTAAGTTTGTCGCTGCCTTTGTACTCTGGTTTTTCAAAGGCGGGCTTTTGCTTCATATCGGATTCGTGGCCGGGTCGTTCCGCCAGTTGCTCGGGTTGTGGCATTTACTCTTCTCCTGGTTAGTTCCCAAAACATAACAGCGCCCGGAAAAGAGCGCTGTTAAAAATTTAGGCCGACGCAGGCTAGTCGCCGAAACCGTCGAAGATGTTCTCCATGAACCCACCACGCTTTTTCTTGCCATGATGAGAGTCGCCTTCTCGGGAGTGGTCGTCGCGGCGACGGTAGTTGTCGTCGTCATCATCTTCGTCGTAGCGGTCGCGGTCATTGCCGCGACGCTCGTCGTATTCGTTCACGCCCTTAATCAGCTTGTCGAGTTCGCCTCGGTCGAGCCAAACACCACGGCACTCGGGACAGTAATCGATCTCAATACCAGATCGTTCGCTAATAGCTAACGTTGCGCCATCTACAGGACACTTCATAGTAGGTAACCCTCCTAGGATTTAATAACATCAAAGTGCACAGGGAGGCGTGCACTTGAGATACAATACTGTTCTTTACTGAGGATAAGCTGTGGTTGGGAAGTCGCCCGCGAGTGAACGCGGGCGACCTCGGTCGGATGGGACGGTCAGACACGGAACCGGCGACGGACGGCGACCAGACGCGACGGCCTGAAGGTTCGCGCCGTGCGCGTGGCGATGACCCGGTGCTGTTCTGCGTACGTCGCGATCTCGTCCAGCGACGTGCAGATGGTCATGCGCTTCTCGCGGACGGCCCGCGACAGGTCGTCGTGGGTGCGCCACAGGTTGATCAAGAGCCTGGGGTCGCGGTTGTTGCCGGTCTGCGAGACCAGTAGCACTCGGACGCCAGCCCTGACTGCGGCGATGGCCTCACGCATGGAGCCTTCGCCACCGTCGAAGATCACCAGGATGTCCGGCAGCAGGCCCACGATGACCTCGCGGTCGCGGTAGGTGTCGCCGTACACCACCATGTGGGTGCGGGGACTCATGCTGGCCAGGCCCTGGAGGGGCGACACGCCCAGCGTCTCGATGCGACGAGTGGCGGCCAGCACGGCGCTGATCGCCAGCGCGCCGGCACCGCTGCCGCCGTCAGTGACCAGGACAGGCTTGCGGCGGTCGACGGCCAGGTAGCCGTAGAGTCGCTCCAGGCCGTTCGCCTGTGCGGCGCACGGGTACCCGATGCTGGCGAAGCCAGACAC
>DATEFF010000063.1:0-3133 GCA_035280785.1 Saccharimonadales bacterium (SeqCode) | reverse complement strand
GCTGCTGTGTGGCACAGAATTTGGCATGGCGGCGATATTGGCATTCATTATCGCGCACTTGGCGTATTCGGTTAAGGCCAAGGAGACATTCAAGGATCGGTTATTGAGCCTGGGCAGGGTAGGGATGAACTTTGCGGTTTCGCTGTTCGCGATCTTGAGTGTTATTACACTCGGCCACCCGCTTGAGCCGCTGAAGTACGCGCTGATTGATATCCCTACAGACCAGTTTTGGTACTTTGGTGTGCCGCCAAACGATTACATCCACTTTGACAACGCCATTGTGACATTCTTGACCGACTGGCGCCTACTGATGATGTGGGGGATTGCGTTGGTCGCTGGGCTATTAGTGTGGCGTGTCCATCGGCTCAGGAAGTATCGCGTCGAGACACAAGCGTTTATATTCGGCCTTTTGGCTGGTACGTTTGCGATGGTCTCGATGCTGGGGTACTACAGCAACTCACAGGCCGGCGCGCTGGGCCGCATGGCGCTGTTAGTTGGTTGTGCGGCGCTATTTATTGTGGCCGGCCATTGGAAGAAGTCAATTTCTTGGGGCGTTGAGTTTGGGCGATTCAAGCGTCGATACAAGATTACCCCGGCCGGTGCATGGCGCGGTTTGGCAATTGTGTTTATCGCGGCATCATTGGTTTACGCTGCCGTTATGTTTGCCTTTATAAAGAAAGAATTCGCGCTGGGTGACACATTGCGCAAGACGCGCGATTACGTCACGGGCGCAGACACAAACTTGTTGGGTGACAAGTGGAAGGATGTCGACGAGGCGATCGTGCCGGTAGTCCAAGAGGACAATACTGTCGAGATCGTAGACGAGAACGGCAATGGATTTACGCACGGCATTAGCGGCGCGCAGATTTTGGTGAAGGCTGGCGACAAGAGCTCATTCATACGCGCTCGCCAAATTGTGTACCTCCCGAAGGCCGGCCGTCAGATTATCGACAAGGTTGAGACTCGTGGTGAAACTCAACTTGTGACATTGCAAAACAAATCCGTGAGTCTTGATCCGTCCAAGGATGGTGCGCCGAGCAAGCTGATAGTTGCCGAAGACTTCAACCACGACAACACCAAGATGTGGTCGCTTTACACTGGCGTCTTGAACGAAGAGATGGGCATCATGAACTCCAGCCAGGGCGGCTACGACTACATCATCCACGCTCTTGGCCCAGAGCGTCGCGAGCAGTACGTGCAAGATTTTGCCAAGCAGCAGCCAAAGTACGTCCTGACATTTACGCACGGCTACTTTACGTGGGAAGGTTGGATGCAGAATTCGCACTGGGAATTCTACTCGCTCATCGACCAAAACTATGAGGTTGTGAAGGAGTCGTCAACATACGCACTATGGAAGCGCAAAGACCAAACATGGAGCAACCAGCACGCGCAAAGCCAGCCATGGCAGTCGCTGACTGTTGTGCCTGGGAGCGACCGCATTGACCTGCCAAAGTTAACCTTCGACAACGTCCCAGACATCGAGGCGTATGGCTTGGAGCAATCAGAGAAAGACCGTCAGAGACTGATCGACCTTGGCAAGCAAGTTGATCCACGGCCGCGTGCCGACCGCGAGGTTTACGACCAGTACATTCTGGAGCAACTTCACAAGCGCCAAGACGAAGAGCGTCGCAACCGCGAAAACAACGGTCCAGAAACCGAAGCACTCCAAAAGCAAAACAGTGAACAGAAGAAACAGGACGAGCAGAACGATAAGAATAAGCCTGAGAAAGAGCGTAAGCCAAACACCACGCCGCTATTGCACCTTCCGCGTCCGAAGCGTCAGGTGGTCCTGCTGAAGCTAACGTATGAGACAAGTTCGCCACTCAGTTTTATCCCGGTCCTTGGCAAGACAACTCGCTACATGGTGGAGCAGAATAACGTTTACACAAGTACCGTTGCGTCGCTGAAGCCATATACAAACGAGATGATTCTGCCGATTGTGATAAGCGAGCAGAATGCCGACCCGTATATTCGACTTAATACATATTCGTTGCTGCCAGGCAAAGGCTCGATAAAGGTCTTGAAGGCTGAATGGACGACGCTGGATACGTCGATCCAAAATCTCAAAATCCTTACTGACTAATAAGTTCATGGGTGGGGTGGACCTCGGGAGGCGCCTGAGCGCTCCCCGAGGTCCGTCGATCTGCCCACCGCCGGGCGTTGGTTGCCCGTGGGCTGATCTGTCAGGCCGTCACGCGGCCAGCCCGTGGAGCGCCGCGAGGGCGCTGCGCGCGCTGGCGACGGTCTGGAGCTGGTGCCCGTTGAGCGAGTCCTCGCCGCCGACAGCCTCGATCGCGCACTCCAGCATCAGGTCGAACTGGTCGCGACGCTTGCTGTCGACGTCGGGGTTGCCGTTCTCCTCCAGCACGACGTCCGGGTGGTAGTCGAACCGCACGTCGACCTCGCCGACGCGCAGACCGGCGAGCCGGGCCGCGAGCGGGGTCTTGATGAGGTACTGCCACTTCGGGTCCGTGTTCCGGAGGAAGATCTGGCGACCGCGCGCGGTGAGCGCGAGGACGCCCGAGGCGGCGTCGAACGTGCCGGTGAGGTCGCGGATGGCCGCGGCGAGGATCGCCTCGGTCAGCCGCAGGTAGTGCGGCATGGACTCCTGCGTGTGCCAGTCGCGGACGCCGGTGATGACGTCGAACTCGGCTGCGGCCTCCAGGAGGCCCTTGGCGTTGCCGACGCAGTCCGACAGGTCCTTCTCGGCCTCGACCTTGACCATCAGCGCGCCCGGGTTGATCTGGTCGATCAGGCGTGCCGCGGTCATGTACGGCCGGGCGAGGCCGCCCTCGGTCGCGTTGCGAACGGGGACGACGATGCCCCCGAGGCCGCTCAGCGTCGGAGCGACGTCGTGGTGCGACTTGTCGTCCAGCATGAAGATGTGGGCGACGCCGGTGAGTCCGGACGACTCGGCGAACTGACGAGCCGCGGCGTACCGCGACTTGTCCGTGCCGGTGGGGTCCGGGTACATCCCGGCGGAGACGACCACGAGCGGCGCGTCGACGAGCTTGTCCAGCCCGGCGACGTCACTGATCAGCTCGCGAATGCGGTCTTCGGGAATCAGCAGTTCGGTCATTGTCCCAGGGTCCTTCCCCTAGAGAGACGTGTCTGACCGAGTTATTATAAACTA
>DATEFF010000062.1:0-11205 GCA_035280785.1 Saccharimonadales bacterium (SeqCode) | reverse complement strand
TCCATGCCGCCGCTGCTCTTGCCGGAGCCACCACCGTCGTCGAACCCATCGTCCAGGTCGCCGCCACCGCCTCCGTCCGCCCAGCTGTGGGCGAGTCGGGTGAGTGGCATGAACAGGTCGCTGTTGAGCGGTTCGAACGCGGTGACCATCAGCATCACCAGGCCGGCCGTCAGGAAGAACGGCGCGGTCTGAGCGATGTCCGTGGGGAACAGAGTCCCCTCTCCGTAGACCACCTGGTTGAACCCCATGAGGTCGAAGAGGCTGTCCACCACGACGACGGTCACCGCACCCACGAACACGGCTTGATGCTTCCGGTCCAGGGTGCGGATGGTGTAGGCGCCACCGCCCTCGCGTCGAAGGTGGTTGTAGTACTCCCACACCACGATCGCGAGCAGAGTGACGATGAAGGTCAGGATGAACCACAGGGCCTGAATCAGCCCGGCGGAACCCTTGACCGACTGCGGGAACAGCAGCACGTCCAGGAACAGCATGACGTACGGGGCGAAGCTGATCGCGACCAGCTTGACCCGGTTGTGCAGCTTGCCGGCACGCTCGGTCCACTTCAGGACGTTGGTGGCGCCGACGCCGGCCTCAGGGCCGGGTGCGAAGTTGAGGCGACCCAGCACCATGCTGAGGAACGGCTCGTGGAGCAGACACACGGCGCAGACAGCGCCGTAGCCGACCCAGTTCTCCCAGCCGCCGTCCAGCGGAGGGAAGAGCCCCCAGAGCAGCCCGGTGGAGTCCCCGGACAGCTTCCAGAAGTCGCCGCCATTCACCCACGCGGCGAAACCTCCGCCGTCCATCAGGGTGTCCATGATGGCGATACTCCAGCCGATCTTGGTGCCGATGCCGCCCCCGCTGCCGGGTTGCAGCAGCGCGTACTGGATGCCGGTCGTGGCGAAGGTGACGACGATGATCGTCCACCATGACAGGCTCGTGAACGGGGAACCGATGTCGACCCCCTCTGCCTTCGCCTGCGCGAAGATGAAGATGGGGTTGAGCACCAGTTCCAGGACGAGCAGGCTCACGGTGAAGAAGAAGATGCCGCCGCCCATGATGTTTCCGAGCCACGACATTGCCTTCTCGACGCCGTTCTCAAAGCTGTCTTGCCCGCCTGTTCTTGTGGGTGGCGTAATACCCATGGTGGTCCTCTCCTTGCTTGTCGGGGACACAACGTACGGAACTAATACCGCGCCCAATCGTGCAAGGGGGCGCGGAATACATGGGATACCATATACGTTTCAGATGTGAATGTCAAGATATGTTACAGCTTTAGACTGTAACATTTTGGATAAATTCATTGGGGGATCACCCGGGCCAGTCATCGATGCTGGCCCAGGTGCGGACGAGTTGTTCAGTACCAGGTGGTCTGGGGGTCGCCTCGACCGCCCAGTTTGTTGACCGGGCCGCCGGGGTATCGCGCGCAGGACGACGTACATTGCCAGAATTCCCAGGCATTGCACGACGTCTTGTAGCGGTCCCAGATGTACTTCATGCCCCAGTCAACCTGACCCTTCCAGTCTCCCATGCCGACAGGCGTGCCGTGGGAGTCGGGGAGGATCTGCGCGATGCCGTAGGCGTCGCTTGTCGGATTCTTGGCCCAGGCGCTCCAGTCGGACTCGTGGTCCCAGAGCTTGTCCTGGCATCCGAACTGCTTTTCGCCTTCGCTGGCGCCGTGCTTCTTGACCAGCAACTGCTTGGCGTACACCTTGGCTGAGGCGCACGCCTTCACCCGCTCCTCAGTGTTGAGGTTGATGATGCCGCTGTTGTTGATCTTGCACTCGATGGCTCCGGCGACGGAGACGTTCGGCAGCGTGCCGTTATCGGGCTTGTCGCCACCGCTACCACCACCGCTC
Organism: Saccharimonadales bacterium (SeqCode); assembly: GCA_035280785.1. Classification (GTDB taxonomy): domain Bacteria; phylum Patescibacteriota; class Saccharimonadia; order Saccharimonadales; family EFPC-124; genus DATEFF01. The sequence goes on along the minus strand of DATEFF010000062.1, from coordinate 9,349 downwards.
ATGCCGCCGAAGACGAACACGAGGAGCGCGATGAACCCGACGAAGCCGATGCCGCCGATGAGCGCGCTGAGCGCTGGCGGACTGTTACGGATCGGGGGTTCGAGGTAGATCGGCGCGGGGTTGCGCTGTGGTGGACGTCGCCGAGGTTGCGGTTGGCGTTGCCGTTGTCTCGGCTGCCGCTTTCCGGACTGACCCTGGGCTGGCCGCCTCGGGCGTCCCTCACCTACGGGTCGTCGTTGTTCGGGCATGGCCACTCCATGTTGGTCGAAGGTGCTGTGGACAAATTACTCGTCACAAGAAAGAGCCACCCTCGCGGGCGGCCGCTTCCATTCGGCAACGATATCATATTTGTCGTCTTTTTACAACGTAAGCAGCTTAGGCTACGATGTTGACGAGTCGGCCTGGAATGTAGATGACTTTCTTGGGCTTATTGACGCCAATAAACTCGATGACGCGTTCGTTTTCGAGGGCAAGCTTGGTGACTTCTTCCTCTGTTATTTCGGCGGGCACATCAAATTTGGCGCGGACTTTGCCGTTGACCTGAATGACAATGGTTACGACGTCTGCAACCAGGAATTTCTCGTCCCAAGTTGGCCAGTGGTCGACGTGTACAGAGTCGGTGCGGCCCATGTCGCTCCACAGCTCTTCAGCGATGTGCGGCGCAAATGGTGCGAGCAACTGGGCGAGTGCAGAGATTGCTTCGGTCCAAGCGGCGTTGCCCTTGTGAGGAGGCAGTTCGACCTTGATTTTGTACAGTTCGTTGACGTATTCCATCAGCGCAGCGATTGCGGTGTTGAAGCCGAGGGTGTTGAGGTCTTCGGTGACTTTCTTGATGGTTTTGTGTGTCGCGATTGTCAGACGAGTCTCGAGCTCGCGGTCGCTCGGAGCTTCCTTGCCGTGCAGGTATTCCTGACTGACGGTCCAGGCTCGGGTTAAGAATCGGTAACAGCCGCCCAGGCCTTCGGTGCTCCAGTTGGCGCCTTGGTTCCATGGTGCGATAAACAACTCCATCACGCGGATAGCATCAGCGCCGTAGCCGTCGGCGATCAGATCGTCTGGGGCGATAGTGTTGCCAAAGCTCTTGCTCATCTTGCGGCCGTCTGGTGCCCAGATCATGCCGTGATTGCGTAAAGCGGTGAACGGTTCGTCAAAATCGATCATGCCGGCGTCGTGCATAACCTTCGTCCAGAAACGTGCGTACAGCAGGTGCATGACGGCGTGTTCGGCACCACCAATGTAGGTGTCGACGGGCAGCCAGTATTTGATTTTGTCGGCGTCGAATGCGACTTTGTTGTTGTGCGGATCGGCAAAGCGCAGGAAGTACCAGCTGGAACAAGCAAAACCGTCCATTGTGTCGGTTTCGCGAGTTGCTGGACCGCCGCATGTTGGGCAAGTCGTGTTGACCCATTCAGGCACGCGCGCCAGAGGTGAGCGGCCGTCGCCGGATGGTTCGTAGCTTTCCATTGGAGGCAGCTCGACAGGCAATTGGTCAACAGGCACAGGGACCAGGCCGTCCTTTTCGCAGTGGATGATTGGGATCGGTGCGCCCCAGTATCGCTGGCGGCTGATCAGCCAGTCGCGGATCTTGTAGTTAACGCGCTCGCTGCCTGCTTTCTTTTCGTGCAGGTCGGCGACGATTTTATCACGAGCCTCAGAGCTGCTCATGCCGTCGTACTTACCGGAGTTAACCATGACGCCCTCGCCATGGTAGCAAGCGTTTTGGGTCAGGAGCTGGTAGGCGGTGGCGTGTAGCTCATCCTGGATGCGAGCGACGATTTCGTTCTCGCTCAGCCATTCAACAGTGAATTTGCCCTTTTCGTTTTCCTCAAGTGCGGTCTTGGTCTGTTCGTCGTCGACGAGGTCAAACAGCATGGCGTGCGCTTCGATCTGGCGGGCGACGTTTTTGCTGTGGGCAAAGTAGTGGTGATGAATACGGCCGGTTTTGCTGACGAGTTTTACATTTTTGTAGCCAGTTTCTTCTGTAATTTCGCGAAGTGCGGTCGCCTCGATGTCTTCGTTTTCTTCGCGGCCGCCACCAACAAACAGGTTGCCGCCGTTTTTGCCCCAGTTGATTGACAAGTATTTCTTTGTCTTGGGGTCACGGACAATAGCGACGATACTGCGGCGGAATTCAGGATTCTCTTGAGGTTTGCCGGTGATAGGTTCGACGACTTCAATGATTGGCAAATTGAACTTCTGGGCGAAGGCAAAGTCGCGTTCGTCATGAGCCGGGCAAGCCATGACGGCGCCGGTGCCATAGCCCATCAGGGCGTAGTCAGCGACCCAGATTGGAATTTGCTCGCCGTTAACCGGGTTGACGGCGTAGCTGCCGGTTTGGACACCGGTCTTTTCGCGGTCGGTTTCCATGCGGTCAACATCGCTTTTGGCCATGGCCGCGGCGATATATTGGTCGACGTTTTCTTTGTGCTCGGCAGTGGTCAGCTCGGTAACCAGCGGGTGTTCTGGCGCCAGTACCAGGAAGGTTGCGCCAAACAGCGTGTCTGGGCGAGTGGTGAAGATTTTAACCTTGTGCTTACTGCCTACGACGTCAAAGTCGACTTCGGCACCACGGCTGCGGCCAATCCAGTTGCGCTGCATAGCCTTGATGGCGTCTGACCAGTCCAAGTCCTCGAGGTCGTCGGCCAAGCGGTCGGCGTAGTCGGTGATCTTGAAGAACCACTGCTCGAGTGGCTTCTTGGTGACTTTGTTGCCACAGCGCCAGCAACGGCCGGCTTCGACTTGCTCGTTGGCCAGGACGGTCTTGTCGGTTTCGCACCACCATTGCAGGCTTTCTTTTTTGTAGGCCAGGCCGCGCTCGAAGAGTACAGTAAACAGCCACTGGGTCCAGCGGTAATAGTCTGGGTCGGACGAACCGAACTCGCGAGTCCAGTCGATACCGATGCCCATTTGGGTTAGCTGCTTCTTGAAGTTGCTAGTGTTTTGTTTGACCGAAACTTGTGGGCTGACCCCGGTCTTGATGGCGTAGTTCTCGGCTGGCAGACCAAATTCGTCCCAGCCCATTGGGTGCAGAACGTTTTGACCGCGCTGGCGTGCGAAGCGAGCGAGCGCGTCGCTAATGGTGTAGTTGCGGACGTGGCCCACGTGCATGGCGGCGCCTGATGGGTAGGGGAAGAAGTCGAGGATATAGTTCTTGGGCTTTTTATTGTCGTCTTGGGCGTTGTAGATGCCAGTTTCGGCCCAGACTTTTTGCCATTTTGGTTCAATTTGAGAAGGGTTGTAGCGTTTCATGAGTTTACGAACTCCTGCTTAGTTTGATGTACGAGATCTGAGGTATCAAAAGTTGCTCCCCTAGGGGAGGAGGAGTTGCGTGCGGCCAAGTTGAAGAGTGTTGTGCTGCATTTCAAGGGTATTATATACGAAATACCTCTGTTGCGCCAATGGCCTAGCCCTTCGGCGTGTCGAGGCCGGCGAATCGGTCAAACATCGCCTCTTTCTTGGCGATCCAGTCTGCGCCCTGACGGACGAGCTGAGCTTCTTCGTCGGTGCTGTGCAGGAGGATCTTGATGGCTTCTTCGGCGTAGACTTTGTTTTGTGAGCCCTTGGCTAGCACGGCGGCATTAGGGTGAAGGACGGAATGGGCAAACGCACCGGCTTCGTATGGGCTCTGGAAGCTGCGAACCTGGCAGCCACGACGGGCAGCGGCCGGAGCAAGGAATTTCTCGGCCTCGTCGCCAATAGTGATGACCCAGTCGAGGAGCGTTGGGTCGCAGACGGCGCCGACTTCTTCGTGGGCTTTTTGCGAGAATTCACCAAGCTCGTTCATTGAGCCCAGAATGGCGATCTTTTGCTTGTTGGGTAGCAAGTATAGCGTCTGTAGTGCGGCAACGGCAGCGGCTGGACTCGAATTATACGTGTCGTCGATGATGACAGAGTCGAGCAGTCCGCGCAGGAGGTTCATGCGACCCTTGACTGGCTTGATTGCGGCCAGACCCTTCAGGACTTCCTGTGCACCCAGGCCCATCTTGATGCCAACAACGCCGGCGGCAACTGCGGCTTTGATGTTGTGCTCGCCGGCCAAGTTGAGGTCGACTTGTTGCTCGCCAAACTCGGGCGATACGAACTTACCAGAAAAGCCTTTGCCTGGCTCGAAGTTTTCGATGAGGTAGTGATACTCCGCAACGCCGCTTGTGCCGTAGGTGTCGATGTTGCTGTTATTAACGAACCGGGCGAATGTTTCGTCGATGTCGTCGCGGTTGATGACGGCGAGTTCGCTGAAGTTGGTAATGGCCAGCTCCTCTTGGGCGACGGCGTCGATCGTCTTAAAGAATTCCATGTGCTCTGGGGTCACGGCGGTCACGACCCCAATGTCCGGGCGGAGGTATTTGCGGAAGTGCTCGATGTCGCCGGGCTTGTCGGTGCCGAGCTCGAGGACGATGACGTCAAAGTGAAATGGCCTACGAATCTTCAGTTCCATGTACCAAAGTTGCTTGAGCCACTCAAAAGGGTTCTTGAGCTTGGCGGCAGGCGGCATAGGCAGGTCAAAGATCGTCATAGGCACGCTGACCTCGGCGTTGTAATTACCCTCCTGGAACAGAACTTTAAAGCGTTGCCCAAGAACTGTTGTAATGGCCAGCTTAGTACTAGTCTTACCCACGCTACCGGTGACGGCGACGACCTTTGGTTTGTGTCGCTTGAGGAATCGTTTGACTTGGAGCTCAACAAGGATCAGGACAATGTTCTTCATTGACCCCATTGTAGCGCAAAATGCCTGTTACTGTGCAGCTGGCGTGGCGAGGATGTCGTGAATGCCGCGCAGAAGTACTGTTGCGGCTTTGGCACCCTCGGGGCGGACAACGGTCTGGCGTTGAGCGGCTACTTGTTCGGATTTGAACGTGATGGTGAGCGAATCTTGGGCCACGTCAGTTTGTGGACGGGTGATGCGCAACTGCTGGAAGCGGCGATCGCTGCGGTTGATCCACACTTCGATGGTTGCTTTGTCGAGGCCGAGCGGCTGACCTGCTTTGAGCGCGTTAATATCATCGTCGCTGATGCTGAGCGCCTTGATATTGGCGGCCTTGAGGTCTCGCAGGAATGCTTCGAGCTTTGTTTGGTCAAACGAAACCTTGAGGTGCATTGTATTGATGCTGTTGACTTGTTCGTCGCCCAATTGCGTCACGGATGTCATAAAGGAGTGCTTGAGGTAGAGCTGGCCGATTGTCTCGGTGTCCTTTGCGGTCAGGCCGCCCTGGACTTGGCGGGGCAGAACCATGCGCGAGTCGTATACATCGTCAGAGGTAAATGTGTACCATTGGCCATCGAGACTTGCGAGCCGTACGAGCTTGTCCTGCGTGTAGGCAGAGGCGTCGCCCTGCATTGACTCAACCAGGCGACCTACGTTGCCGAGGCCGGCCGTCTGGAAGTAATTGGCGTTCTCTAGCAGACGTAATGTGCCGCTGACCTGTGCGCCACCCTGGCCCAGGCTCAGTGTTGTCGTGTTTGCAGATGGGTTACTAGGGTCGGTGTAGCTAATGAAGGTGCCTTGGAGCTTGTGGACGGTCTTGTCTTGCTTGACTTCGTAGCTAATGACGCCCGCTTCGCCGTGGCTGGTGACGATGTTTTGCATGGCGGCATTCAGCATGTAGCCTGGCGTGTTGCTGACAAAGATATATATGACAAAGGTGATCAAGCCTGCCGTGGCCATAATGCCGGCGATAATCAGCGTTGTAATAAACCACTTCTTAGTTGCTAGCGAGTTATCTGGCTCGGTCGATACGACGACCGGCTGTGGCTCGCCATTAACGTCAGGAATCGGCAATTTGTTGCCGCCGGTCGGAGTCGATGGCGGCGGGGATGAATTGTTATTAGAGAACGGACCCATCGAGCGCTTCCTTTGGCAATGATTTGCCTACAAAGTTTAGTTCCCATGGGCCAACATTAACTTCCATGTCTTTGCCGAACCCAACCCATTTGCCGCTCATTTTGCGGCCGTCGTCGTCAACAACCAGCTGGAGCGCGCCGTAGTAGACCGCACCTTTGTAGTAACCGTCTTCTTCGGTTTCTTCCTGCCAGCTGCCGGTCGCAATGTTGTCTTGAACGGACAGGCGAATAATAAGATATGACTTACTTGTCTCGGCGGCGCTTTCAAAAATCAAATGGTTGTCCTTTTGGTGGAGGCGGACGTAGTGCTCGCCGGTAAATTCGCCATCCCGGCCGCTGCTCGGGTAGCTATAGGTACTCTTCCAGATTCCTTCGGGTACAGATGATTGATTCATGACGCGCTTTGTAAGTCCTTGTAAACTCCTTTAGTATACCAGAGCTCACGCGCGGTATTATGGGATTATGACGCACACAGTTATTTGGCACGACAAGCAGTTATCGGAATTTATGCGCGAGGGGCACTCGGCGCATGAGGTTCAAGATTATTTGATGCAGCGGGGCTGTTTTGTATTTACGCAGCTGCCGAGTGGGCTCTTCCCGGCAATTCGCGTTGACGTCGAGAAGGACAGGACGGGTTATGCTGACGCCTGGCTGCGTGATAGCTCCTGTATCGCGCTGTTTCTGTGGCGAAGCGGCGAACGGGAATTGGCCGCCCAAGCAGGTGAGGGCGTGCTGAAGGCATTAGCCCAGAGTGCTGAGGTATTGAAGGAAGCGAGGGCGCCTCACCCGAACCGCCGGCCATATGTGCGCTTCCATGGCCCTGACGCTGATGCGCTCAAGGATTGGCCAAACGCACAGAATGATGCGCTGGGATACGCCATGTGCTTGATTGGAATGCTGGCCGGCGAGGGTGCGCTGAAACTGACCGGCGCGCACGTCGCGCTGCTTGATTCGCTTGTGACTTATCTGAAAGCCATCGAATATTGGCACGACAAAGACAGTGGCCACTGGGAGGAGAGTGCGAAGTGTGGCGCGTCGAGTATCGGTGCGGTTGTCGCCGGTTTGCGAGCCGTCCGGTCGGTTGTATCTGACGCCCAGTCGGTTGACGAGCTTATTGCGGAAGGTCAGAAGGCGCTCGAAGCACTGCTGCCGAACGAGTCGCGTACGCCAGGTCAGGAGCGTGACGCTGATGGCGCCGTGCTCTTCTTGGTTTCGCCGCTGGAAGTCGTGAAGGGCGAGGCGGCTGCGCAGATTGTCGACTTGGTCCGGCGTGACCTCGAGGGCGAGATCGGTGTAAAGCGCTACGTCGGCGACAGCTACTGGGCGCCAGATTATCGTGAGCACTTCCAGATGGGCGACCGAGCCGCGGACTTTACTGACCGTATGGATGAGCGCGATGCCTTCCTAAAATCTGGCCTAGAGGCGCAGTGGTCTCTGTTTGACCCGATGCTTGCCGTGTACTTTGCCAAACAAGGTAACGCAGATTTGGCGCATTACTATCTGGCGCGCTCGCTCGGTCAACTCCTTAATGTCGATGGCGAGCTCAAAATGCCCGAAGCGTACTTTAGTGAAGGTGGCGAATGGGTCCCGAACGACCACATCGGTTTGTTATGGGCGGAGGCCAGCCTATTGTACGCGCTGACGGTGTTTGGCGAAGTCTTTGGTGGCGACGCAGCCGCGAATACATAGTTTTAGGTCTGTGGGCGGTAGCCGCCATTTGGCAGAAGATCGAAATGGCCTTTCATCGTGGCGATAAGCTCGGAGTCGGGCATTATTTGAGGCATACCTGCGCTTGCATAAAAGGGTAAGTGATCATGCAGGGCCATGGACAGGGCGTGTAAACGAATAAAAGCGCGCGTGAGATTTTGAGCAGTCTTTTTAATCGACTCAAGATCGCGCTTTGAGACCTTGTAGCCGTTAAATGTCTTCTTGTCGCGTTCCAGCTGTAGAAATTGTGCTTGAGGAATGGCAGAGTTTGGGTCTTGAGCCCAGCGATCGTGCACCATGCGGTTGCGCTCTTCATTTGCGGCGTAAGCTGCCGCAAGCGCTGTACAGCCTGCATCGATGAGGGGTTGTCTTATGCCGGATTTGGTCAGCATCGTCTTGCAATCACTGATTAAGTTTTTCGTACCTTTGACGTCCGCCGTTAAATACATCGCTGCACTGGGCGCTGATAGAGCGCTGTGGATTTGCGCGAGTATTTGGTCAATTAGAACGTGCTTTTGGGCTGTAAGGCCTATCTCGTAAAGTAGTCGGCTATGCGCATCAAGTGCATCGATAGGATTAACTATGGTCGTTAACGGTGTCTGTCCGCCGCTTGACGCCTCTGGTTTGTTTAGGTTCTCTCGCTTAGCCATGCCCAATCTTCCTTATCGAGCCACCCTTGGTATGGTGTGCGCACCTTAACGATCAAGAGTCGGTCGTTCTCGTCGATAACGCTATTCAGCCAGCTGCCCCATATATCTGGTTCTTGGGATGTCTCCACGAGCCATTGGGAATACAGTGGTTTTATGGAGCTGACTGCTTTTTGTTGTATAAGCCGCTCAACATCTTTATACGCACGCGGACGCTCGTGCCCGTTGAGGTCGTAGCTAATTAGTAGAACCATAATTCCTCCTCACCTACAGAGCTAGGCGGTTAAGTTATACCCCTCCAAGAAGTGCGAGCCTACCGGAGCACTCGTGCTCGCCTGAGAGTAATTACAATACTAACGCTTATAAGTATATTTATGCAATACCTTTGACTTAAATGCACATTTGTAATGCTTATGCTTTAAGCGTTATTCACACCCATACCCATCGCCATCACGATCCAAGCCGTAGATATCGGTTCCGACCACAGTCACGACGCCATAAACGTATGCAGGTCCATTGCCGCTTCCGCCCCCACAGTCCACATCACTAGCAATCGGCACGCACGCACCTGAGTAGTTCGGATCGCAGTTCGACTTAACGACTGGTTTCACATAAGTTCCGTTCTTCACGATCTTGTCGACAGGGTTCACGACGACGGGATCGCCCATTTGCTTCTTGTCGGTTTCGACGCCATCCGTCAGTGTGAGTTCGTAGGTGGTTGTCTTCGAGCCGTTTTTGCCCTCTTGGGCAGTGCGCGTTTCGCCTGTGGGGATCGAGTTGTCGTCTTGAGTGATGGTCTTGAACGGGAGCTCTTCGACTTCGGTTTTTGCCTCCGTCGTTATTTGCGGCTCCTGCTCGGTGGGCTGTGATGCCGCGGGTGTGGAGGGCTGAGAGGCTGGGCTGCCGCCGCCCATGGCATTGCCGACACCACCGAGAGCGAATAGCACGACGGCAGTCGCAAGAACCTTCTTTTTGACTGACCATTTCTTCTTTGGCGTTGTCGTCTCGGTTCCTGAGCTTTCCATGAGCTAAGCCTTTTAATTAACTGTATATAATCACACAAGGAAGAATTTCACAATGAGTACGCAAGAACCGCAACCTTACGCTGCGGTTCTGATAAATAAGTTCATGGTGGACCTTCTGTCCGCCTATTCGAA
>DATEFF010000061.1:0-7205 GCA_035280785.1 Saccharimonadales bacterium (SeqCode) | reverse complement strand
AATGTACGTCTCGGCATCCCGCAAGATACCAATGTGTGTTGGCCTGTCCCCTTCCCTCGAGAAGAAAATCAAGTCGCCGGGCTGTCGGGCTTCGTCGTGAATCGGAATGCCATAACTGTCCCAAAATTCGTTAGCGTGCCGTGTCGGCCGCTCAAGGCCATCTTGCCCAATGAACGACGGCACAGCCAGGCCGGCGGCGCTAAGCACAAACCTAACAAACCCCGAGCAGTCAAAGCCACGCTCTGGCGACTGCCCTTCCTCTGGGTTCCGATATTTAATAGATGGTGCGCCCTCAAGACTCGAGGCGATTTGAACAATAGATTCGCGGTAATTCTCTGCAATAAAACTCCAAGTTAAGGTTAATTCGTAGGACTACGAAGCCTTACTTGAAGCTAGACCAGGTTGTTGTTCGTTTACTCAAAAGCATTGGATAAGTCTATGGTACCCCGGGTAGGAATCGAACCTACAACCTCTCCCTTAGGACGGGCTTGCTCTATCCGTTGAGCTACCGGGGCACGAATGCGGCCAGCTAGTGCCGGCCGCTTGATTGATCTAATCTTCGGTCTTTTCAGGGACGCGACCGATGACAACCTTTTGGTGGGCTGCATCGTAGTCATAGACGTCGGCTGCGTCAAACCACAGTGCGATCTCTTTCTCGGCCTCTTTGGCGTCGCCAGATGCGTGCAGGATGTTTGGCAATGTTGCGCCGCGTGGGTTGGTGTACGCACGGGTGATGTGGGTGTAATCGCCACGGATGGTGCCGGGTGCTGACTCTTTAGGGTCAGTCTTGCCGACCATCTTGCGGACGTGCTCGACAGCCTCGACGCCTTCCAGAACCATGGCTACAACAGGACCTTCGGTCATTTGGCTGAGGGTGATGCGGTAAATCTCTTCACCCCATCGGCTAATCAGCTGGCTGATGCCTTCGTAGTGCTTGTGGAAGTGCTCTTCGTCTGGCGAGACCATCTTCATGGCTACAATCTTGAGACCAGCGCGCTCAAAACGGGTAACAATTTCGCCGACAATTCCGCGCTGAATTGTGTCTGGCTTTAATACAACTAGGGTTCGCTCCATAAAGTGAAACCATCTCCTGCTTATCGTTAGGTGCTAATTCTCACCTATTGTAACAGAAGTACGGCCATGACGACCACTGCAAGGCCGACGCGATACCAACCAAAAACCTTGAGGTCGTGATGCGCGAGGTATCGCATGAGGAATCCGACTGCCAAAAGGCCGCTCACCAGCGCAAATGCATTGCTTACCAAGATCGGCGAAAGGTTGGCAAAAAAGTATGCCCTGTCAGAGTCCTTCACAGCCAATTTAACGAGCACGCCAAGCATAATGGGTATCGATAGCAAAAAGCTGTACTCTGCCGCAGCAGCGGGGCTCAGGCCCATCAGACGGCCAGCAATGATAGTCGAACCAGAACGTGACGTGCCCGGGATGAGCGCCACGACCTGTGCCAGGCCAACGCCCAAAGCGCGCTTGCTGCTCAGGTCTTCCCCATCCTTTTTGTCGCTGAGGCGCGGGAACTTCTCGAGCAAGATCATCACGATGCCAACAACCAACATCATCACCGACACAACCCACGGGTTAGAGAAAAAGCTATTTGTCTCGATAACGCTGGCGAATGTGAAACCCACGACGCCAGCGGGCACGGCCGAGATGACAATGTTGCGCGCCAGGCGGAAGTTCTTCTTAACAAAGATGTCATGCAAGATAGTAGCAATTCGCTTGCGGAAAAAGATCAGCAGCGCCAGCACGGTACCAGCGTTAATGAACTCCAAGAACAGATGGTCGTGCCCCGCCCCAAAGAAATGCACAGCCAACACCTCGTGGCCAGAACTCGAAACAGGTATAAACTCGGTCAAACCCTGGATGATTCCCAGGACGATTGCTTCCAAAATACTCATTACCCTTATTGTAATCTATTCTGCCCTCTCGAGCCATGCCTCCTATGCACCTCAAGCGTAAGTGGTATACTAATAATCACGATGTATATTTCGGAACTCATCATCGACTTCCTGGAATATCTGGAGGTAGAACAAAACCGATCTCAGAAGACGTCTGAGAACTACCACCTCTATTTGAATCGCCTTGTTGATTTTGCCGGCGACCTTAAGATCGACAAGGTCAACAACGAGCTGATTCGCAAGTGGCGCCTGTGGCTCGCCCGATACGAAAACGAAAACGGCGAGGCCCTGTCCAAGCTGACACAGGCGTATCACCTAATTGCGCTACGGAGCTTCCTGAAATTTTGCTCTAAGCAAGGCATTGAGGCACTAGCGCCCGACAAGATTGAGCTGCCACGCGTCGCGCGTAAGCAAGTAAGTTTCCTCAACGAAGACGAGCTGCGACGCTTGTTCTCGACCATCCCAGGCAACAATAAGATTGGTTTACGTGACCGCGCAATTGTTGGGCTACTCTACTCTAGCGGGTTGCGCGTATCCGAACTGGTTGCGCTCAACCGCGATACAGTTAACCTGAAGCGCCGCGAGTTTATGGTTCGCGGTAAAGGTCAAAAAGACCGACCGGTGTTTATTAGCGAAGACGCTGCGCTGCTGATCTCTGACTACATTGCTGTGCGGAGCGACAATCTCAGACCGCTCTTTATCCGTTATGGTGGCGCCGAGCAGACCGACAACAGCGGCGACTACGGTCGGCTGACTCCTCGAAGTATCCAGCGACTTGTATCACACTACGCGGGGCTGGCAGGCATCACCAAGAAAGTCTCGCCGCACACGCTGCGTCACTCCTTTGCGACCGGGCTCCTAATGAACGGCGCCGACCTGCGCTCCGTCCAGACAATGCTAGGCCACAGCAACATCAGTACTACGCAGATTTACACGCACGTCACCGACCCACACCTCAAGGAAGTGCACGAGCGATTCCACAAAGATTTATCTTCGGCCGAAGAAGCCGCCTAAACAAAAACCCGGCAAGGTGCCGGGTTTTTAAGTTATTCTCGTGAGTTGACTACGGGCAGACGTTACCTTGGTAGTAGCTACCGTCACTCACCTGCATCGTCTTACAGACATCGCCTGCGGTCTCGACGGCGTACTCTGGCAAGTTAGACAGGTTGTCGGGGCGGACGCGCGTTTGAACACGGCGGAAGACGTCACTGGCACGGCCAGTCGAATCGATAACCGGCTCTACCCCGCTGAAGTTCACAACAGCGTTGTTACGCAACATTTGCAGGCGGAAGTGGGTCGACCCATACAATGGCGTCACACGCAGGAAGTACGTGTTGCTGGTACTCGGCTGGCTGTCCTCGAGCTCAATACGCGCAGTACAAGCGTACGTGCCAAGTGGAACGTTTGGCGGCGTGCCGTTACAGCGGACGCCTACCAGGTTGATCTTGTTCTGATTCATGCCGCGTGGATCAACGGTGCCAACATTTATTGGTGTCGTTGACGGAACGGCTGCGGCGTTACCGCTGGCATTTGGAACCAAGAATACCGATCGACTCAGCGTATCGATGCCGCCGCGGCCAAAGCTACCGTTGGGGTAGCCGTACAGTTCGACGCGGAGGTATGCAGGATAGCCACGAGTTGCCCAACTGTTGGCGCCACCCGTTACAGGAGGCAGTTGGAGGCCTGGTGCGTAGTTAGCAGGCTGGCCGTCGCCGTCGTTACCGATTGTTTGGCTGGCAAGGTGCCACGAGACCATGACTTGATCAAATCGTACCCCGCCCTCGGTGCGAAGCGGGATAAACTCGCTCTGACCGGCACTTCCCTGCCCAATATAGTCAGGCGTGTTGAGGTTCACGCTAAGACACGTGTAGTACTCGTTAAGGCCAGGCTGGTTGTTGATGCTGCCATCGTTATTAATGTTCAGCGCGGTGCGAACAGAGGCGTTTGTGAACAATGCATCACAATCGTTAGAGGTCAGTGCTGTTAGCAGCTGAGCTTTCAGCGGGTCGCCGTCTGGGAGCGAGTTGTACTTGAGGATTGCACGCTTGGCGTCCTCTACTCCAGATTGAGCTGCCGCCTCTGCGCTTGCGGTCAGATCGTTGTCGAGTGCCTGGCGTTGCTCGACGGCCATGATTCGCAGGAATCCAACCGTAATAATTGTGATGAGCAGCATGAAGAATATCACCGTGAATAGCGATACAAATCCCTGCTCGTTCGTTAGCTTTTGCCTCATGATCTAGCCTCCTCCATTCTTCGTCGCTACAGTGGTCGTAAATGTTGCAATGGCGCAGTACTGGCTGTCTTTGCTGCCGTCACAAATAGTCCCCAAGACGGCGTCGGTGCCGGTTGGGTGGTTTGGCGAAGATGTCGACAAGCTAATCGTAATGTCCGCCAGCTTTTGGTTGGAGCTCACAACGACGTTCATTTGTTGTACCCAGATTGAACCGCTCAACAGCTCAGAAGCGTTAGCTGGGTTGACCGCTGGAAGTCCAGCACCACACAGCGTTGCACCGGCGTCGTTAACGCGAGCAAACTTAACCGGGCCGCCGCTTGTGTACTGGTTGGTTGTAGAGTTACGGATGTTCCACACGTAGCTCACGCCACCGAGGCAAACGCGGCCGTTGGCGATGCGTGACGTGTTAATAGCTGTCGTGTCGGTGTTCTGTATCAACCGACTCAGCTCGTCCTCGACCGTGCGCGCGGTCTGGTTGATCTGCTTTACGGCCAGACCCTTGTTGTAGTTGCTCATGACCTGCACCATTGTCGACAGCATAAAGATCAAAATAAACGCAATAAATGCGGTCGCCAAGGTAAGTTCCACAATCGTGAAACCCTGCTGGCTCTGTTGTTGATATGTTTTAGTGTGCTGGGTCATAAAGTCGAATCGCTGTTACTGATTGCTGATCGGCTGAATCACCGATACCAGACCAACAAGCTCGAACCAAGATATCCACATAAGCTGGGGAAATCCCGGACGACCTGGTTATTTCCATCCACAGTCCCTGCCCTGGCAGAGCGTGCGTGGCGGGTTGAGTTGCTGGGTTGAACTGGTTAACGGTAACGTTGGCGCCTGACTGGGTCAGGTAAAAGCCGGTTTTTGAGCCAGTGACGGCGCAAGCAGTATCGTCGTAGTCTGAGTTGGTTGTGTTGGCGTATGTTGGCGTGCCACCAAACAGAGATGTCCAGCGTTGCCCGGGCGTGCTAGATGGGTCGGTGATGTAGCTGTCGCGCAGGTAGCGCAGCATCTCGAGCTGGGAGTTGATTTGCATGCGCACTTGAGTGTGTTCGACGGCGATCTGCGACGCCTTAAGGCCACGTGACATCATTGTGATAGCGCCAACAATAACGATGCTCAACACAACAATCGCCATCAACACTTCGACGAGTGTGTCGCCCCGTTGATCTCTACGTGCCATTACAGTCCCCTGTCAGTGCATCAAACGCAACACCGATAGCATCCTGACCTTGGCCGCCAGATATCATAATTTTGGACGGTGAGCCAAGACCATCGGCACTGCTCACACAGAAGTTAGCTGCTTTGCTGATGTTGTTGGCGTTACCGGCCACACCAGGGTTGATGAGTGGAGCGAGGGCGTAGTTACCTGCTGGCTCCTTGTAGACGTAGCTCACAATACGAGTTGAGCGTGGGCTGCGGATCAAGGCAACGGCATCAACGGCGCGGCTGTCGATTGTGCGCTTGCTACCAGATATGCTGGCACTCCATGGGATATCAAAGTTCTCTGCCCCCACGGCGCGAACAATGGTCGGCGTGAAGTTATAAATAAGTTGTTCGTCGGATTGACTATAATCTGGGCTGGCTGGCTCAACACCAATAATGCTATAGGTGGTGACATTTGTGGCGTTCTGGGTAAATACAATCAACTTGCCCAAGAACAAACAGTTGCTTGTACCTGGAGTCTGAGTGGTGCCTGTGTTGATAGTGCCCGAGTTACAGGCCTCATTGCCAAAACGCGAGTTTACACCGTTAAGCAGTTCATCATATTGTTGCTGAACATAAGCGTGCAGCGAGCGTGTACTGTCGGTAAAGCGAGTGGTGCGAATACTGAGGCCCGTGCCTACCAAAGCGACCGCCAAAAGCAAGGCGCTAATGCCCAAAAACAGGCTGATTTCAATGATGGTGTAACCCTCGCTACGCTGTTGACCCATTTGTCAGCATTATAGCATAAGCGCTTCGGCTCGTGACCGCTAGTTTCCTAAAATAAAACCGATATACCAGTTGATAAGTTTGTCGCCAAACAAGAAGGCGGTCACAAAGGCTGCAATAAGGAATGGGCCGAACGGAATGCGGCTGGTGCGCTTCAGCTTGCCCGTCAGGACGCCCGGCAGCACAACAAGGAATCCTATGATGTTAGCCAAGAAAAGCGCCAACAGCGAGCGCTGAAAGCCCAGCGCGATACCCATGAACAGCCCGAGCTTCACATCGCCATACCCTACCCACTTGCCCTTGCTGAATGTGTAGAGCACCCAGTACAAACCGGCAAGTGTGATGATGCCAAAGATAGCCGAGTTAGCCCAATCGAGTGGCGTCACGCCTGGTTGAATGCTGAAGCGAATAGCCGACTCCACCACCGCCACGCCCATTAGCGGGAATACGATGACATTAGGCAGGATCATCCACTTGAGGTCGTATACCAGCAGGGCCATCAGGCCAACAAGATAAACGAGCCACAGACCAAAGGAAGTCCACGCCTGCCACGTCTCGAATGGCAGCGGCCACACAAAGTACGAGCCCACAAACAGCGTCGCCATAATAATCTCAAGAAGTGGCGCGCTCACGCCGATCTTTGCGCCGCAGTAACGGCACTTCCCTTTTAAGGCGAGCCAGCTAACAAGCGGAATGAGGTCGAGGGGGCCAAGCTTGTGGTGACAGTGCTCGCATTCCGAACGATCGCTCACAAAATCTTTACCTTCATGCAGCCGCCACACAAGGGCGCCAACAAAACTACCGAATGCCAGGCCAATCAGCCCCAAGAAAACTGGTACAAGTATCATAACCATTATCCTACCATATATAAGAAAAGTGGTCCCCCTCTCGGGAGACCACTCGGCTTCTCGCCCCTACGCTCAGCAACCTAGTTGCTTTGGCAGAGGAAACCACCCTGTTCGAGTGCTACGAGGACAGCCACGTCGCGTGAGCTACCCGCCGCCACACCACTCGCGTTGGCAGTGTTACAGACAGCACCAATGTAGACGTTCATGCTACCTGGGTTGCTGGCAAATGTTGGAGCAGTACCGGCACCTGGGACTGTGCTTGTGACAGCCAGGGCGTAT
>DATEFF010000060.1:0-12658 GCA_035280785.1 Saccharimonadales bacterium (SeqCode) | reverse complement strand
TTGCGGAAGCATTAAAAAAGTTTATAATTAGCTCGTCTTTGTTCGCCTCAGCACGAAGGGTTCTAGCCATGAGACGGCGCACTCGCCAGGTCCCCAGCGGACCACGGCTCAGCCACCACACCCTGCCGGATGGCACGGTTCTCACGCTCACCACCACCAAGGGCAACGTCCTCCGGGTTCAGCTCCTCACGGGCGTCTTCGAGGGCCACTCGCGCAACGTGAAGGTCCTGGAGGCCCCCGTCCAGTACGACGACTCCGAGATCCCCACGATCATGTGCGTCGTCCCGCCCGGAGCTAGGGTCGAGATCATGGCCCACGCCTACAGCGCGGCCCTCACCGACGTCGGACCGGGAGACACGGTGTACCTGATCGACCGCTACGCCGGGGGATCAGTACCGCGGTTCATCGTGCAGAGCATCAGCTAGACACGCGCCGCCCTGGCCACCTCCGCAAGATGGAGGTCGGCCAGGGCGCGCGGAGACGATAAAATTATCTATTATGTGCATTAAGCTATTTGCGCAGAAGTACAAAATATACTATAGTCAGACTCATACCTTTTAAGCACAAGCGTTGCCCGTGCTTCCGCCCGCGCCACACGCACGCACGATTTGTGTAAAACAAAAGAGGTCGGACTCTCAATAATAGCCCGTCAAGCAGTCGCATGAAGGCGACCACGTGCCAAGATATGCCAAAAAGTGGGGGTAGGAGGCAGTGCTGTTACACAACATTCATGTAACGATAAAAAGCACTATGGCACACACTACAAATATGGTCTATTTCATGCTATAATAAATACAGACCAAACTGTTTGACATCAGTAAAAATTTGTTATATAGTTGAAAATAACATGCAGGTAAAGGAAAGAAAACTTTCAATGAGTGACGTAACCGATGCGCCAGCACTGGATATTAACAGTGCCGTCAAAGACATCCTGAGCACTATCGAGCGCGAACGAGAGCGCGAGATTATTGCACGCCGTTTCGGCCTCTACGATCGCAAGGAAACCCTTGAACAGATCGGAGAGCTCCTTGGTATTACTCGTGAGCGCGTGCGCCAGCTAGAGAAGGCTATCATGATTCGCCTGAAGATTGCAGCCGAAGACAGCTTGCCACACATCGACCGCCTCGAGAAAGTCCTTGTCCGTAACCTATACGACCTCGGCGGTATTGCCCGCGTAACCGAGCTGACGTCACGCACCGGCACCGACAACAGTGACCGCGACCGTGCTCACGTTGCATTTATCGCTGAACTTGCCCCACGCCTCGCCGTAGTAGAAGAGAACGACCTCTACCACCACTCTGTTGGCCTCAAGGAGCAATACGACGAAAAGCAAATCAAGAAGTTTGTTGACGAAATCGTCGGTACCATCAAGACTCACGGTCAGCCTTTGACTGCTGATGAGCTGCACGAAAAGGTTAACCACAACCACCCTGACCACGTTCGCGCCCTGGCTAGCGTCAGCAAGAACCTGGCAAACCTGAAGGGCAAGTGGGGCCTGACCAAGTGGCCAACCGTTAACCCAAAGAACATCCGCGACAAGATCTACGTCATTCTGAGCGACCACGGTAAGCCAATGCACTTTAGCGACATCGCTAAGGCCATCAAGGACTCTGACTTCAAGCGCAAGGACGTAACCACCCAAGCTATTCACAACGAGCTGATCAAAGACGGTCGCTTCGTTCTGATTGGTCGCGGTATCTACGCACTGAAGGAGTGGGGCTTCCAGAAGGGCACCGTCGCCGACATCATTAGCGACATCCTCAAGAAGGAAGGCGGCCCACTGCACCGTGACGAGATCGTCAAGCGTGTACTCAAGCACCGCCAAGTCAAAGAAACAACTATCCTGCTAAACTTGCAGGGCAAATCTCGCTTCAAGCGCGTCGCAAAGGCGACTTACACGCTTGCCGAACCAGAGGCTGCGTAGCCTAGCACCAACCGACAATAAGCGCAAACACTTTGATTGCGCTGTAGGGCAAAGTGCGAGACAATAATTACTAGTGATATGGATTCTTTATTCTCCCTGCTCTTCAGTTTACTTAGCAAATGGTATATCTGGCTGCCCATCGTCGTAGTCTTGGGCTACTTTGCATACCGTAATAACCGCCGCGCCCAGACTCTACTCGAGATGGAGCATACTTTGCTTGTGCTCGAAATACCGCGCACAAACGAGAAGAAAGAGCTTGCTGCCGAGCAGATGTTCGCCAGCCTTCACGGTATCCTTCGTTCAAAGAGGGAGTTAGCCGCGCAAGGTGGTCTACAAGAGCACATTAGCTTTGAGTTTGCCGCCATTGGCAAGCAGATTCGCTTTTACGTTTGGGTGCCGAAGTACCTCCAAAACTTTGTAGAAGGCCAGATCTACGCACAGTACCCACAGGTACAAATCCACGAAGCAGAGGATGACTACGCTGCGCGTGACTTTAGCCATGAGGTTAAGTACACCGCGGAGCTAGGGCTGATTGACGACGAAGTTCTGCCAATCAAGACCTTCGATAGTTTCGACGTCGACCCACTGGCCGGTATCACCGCGACGCTCGCAAAACTTGAAGACCCTAACGAAGAAATGTGGATTCAGGTTTTGGCCCGCCCAATTCCAGACGACTGGCACCGCAAGGCCAGCAAGTACGCAACCCGCGTAAAGAGCGGAAAGGGCAAGTTCAAAAACGACTCCTTCGGTGCCGTCATTTACTTTATTGGTCAGATGCTCGAAGCTCTCTGGAAACCGCCAGAGGACAAAGCCAAGAGTGCGCCAGAAGTCAGCGAACGCGACAAAGGCCGCATCAGCGAAGTCGACAAAAAGAGCACCAAGCTGGGCTACCAGGTGAAGGTTCGCCTAGCATACCTGGGCAACGACACTACAACCGCACGTCTGCGCATGCAGGCGATTGTTGGTACGTTCAAACAGTTCAACAGTACTAACCTCAACGGATTCCAATTGAAGAACCCAAGCTACGCAGCCGAAGGCATTGCGCAGTACCGCGCGCGCTTCTTTATTGACCGCGGCTACATCCTCAACATCGAAGAACTCGCCAGTCTGTACCACTTGCCACACACCAACGTGGAGACACCAAACATTGTGTGGGCATCTTCTAAAACGGCCGAACCACCTTCCAAGCTGCCTGTCATCACTGGCGACAACGACCACGACAAAGACATCAGTGGCTTTGGCCTGACTAACTTCCGAGGCATTAACCAGCAGTTCGGCATCTATCGGTCAGACCGCGGTCGTCACATTTACGTGATTGGCCAGACCGGTACAGGTAAGTCAGGTCTGCTTGAGCTGTTTGCGCTGAGTGACGTCTTCCACAACCAAGGCTACGCTATCATCGACCCTCACGGCGACTTTGCGGTCAACAACCTCCGTTTTGTGCCCGCATCACGCATTAAAGACGTGGTGTATTTCAACCCTGCGGACACAGCCTTCCCGATGGGCTTCAACCCAATGGAGGTGACCGACCCGGCGCTGCGCAACAACATTAGCTCTGAAATCATCGGCGTTATGAAGCGTATGTTTGGTGAGAGCTGGGGACCTCGACTGGAATATATCCTGCGCTACACCATCCTGGCACTGCTGTACTACCCCAACACGACAATGCTCGACATTACCCGTATGCTGACCGACAAACGCTTCCGTAACGAAGTCCTGTCACACGTCGAAGACACCGTGGTACTGAACTTCTGGAACATCGAGTTCGCCAGCTGGAACGACAAGTTCCAAGCTGAGGCGATCGCCCCTGTGCTTAACAAGGTCGGTGCCTTTACCGCCAACCCGATCATTCGTAATATCATTGGCCAATCCAAGTCGACATTTAACATCCGTAAGCTGATGGACGAGGGCAAGATCCTCATCGTGAACCTGTCGAAGGGTCTGCTCGGCGAAGACAACGCGTCGATTCTGGGTGCGTTCCTTGTCATTAAGATCCAGCTGGCAGCCATGAGTCGCGCCGACATCCCAAACATCGACGACCGCCGTCCGTTCTACCTGTACGTGGACGAGTTCCAGAACTTTGCGACCGATTCGTTTGCGACGATTCTGTCTGAGGCTCGTAAGTACGGCCTAAACCTCACCGTCGCCAACCAGTACGTCTCGCAGATGCAAGACACCGTGCGTGACGCCGTCTTCGGCAACGTGGGCACCATGATTACTATGCGCGTCAGTGCCGACGACGCGCCAATCCTCGGCAAGCCATTTGCGCCTCAGTTCCTCCCCGAGGACATTATGCAGATGCACAACCGTCACTTCATTATCAGCATGGTTATTAAGGGAGAGAAGGTGCCGGCGTTCTCTGCAACCACGCTGACAATTCCACCTGCTCAGACCGACTTCTCACCTCAAATCATTCAGAATACCCGCTCGCTGTATGCCACAACAAGGGAAGAGATTGAGGCGGAGATTCAAGGCCGCAATGCACCTCCAACCACTGCCGCACCTCAGTCACAATCGCTTGCCAAGCTCCACCCCGTTCCATCCTCAGCCACCCCAGTCCAACAGAGTGGGGGAGGGGGAGTAGCAGCACCATCCAACGGCGAGCCACTTTCTGCGTCTGCCAAGCGCCGCCTGCGCCGTAAACGAGCCGCAGCCGCAGATGCGCCCGCTACTGCGCCACAACCAGCACCACGCGCCGCCAGTGAGGCAGGGGAGCGTAGTAAGCCCACTCCAGCCCCTGAGAAAAGGGCAGAGCCCACTCCTCCGACTCCCCCTACTCCGAAGCCAGAACCAAAGCCTGAGCCAAAAGTAGAAAACAAGCAACCAACCGAAGAAGTCATAAAACTTCGTTAATCACCCCGCCTCCCGTGCTGGGTGATTTTAATTTCGTCGAAAATTAGAACGTGAACAAAAATCGAACACGAACTATAGAACGTACACAAAGCATCAAGCATCCATATAAGCCAAACCCAGGCTGGCCAAAAATCCAGTGAGCAGACATAGGGAAGTAGGGCGGCATAAAATCAAAACGTGAAGACGCAGGGCAAATAAGGCAGAAATCAGGATCTAAAAGACGTATACTCATTCATGTTTTGAATATAGACCTTGTGTCGCACAATATATCTTTTACGACATTACCAATACTTAACAGCTATGTATGAGTAATCATCTAACAACCACTTTCGAGTAGGGGTTTCGCGCTACAACGTGTATATTAACGCCTTTACTATGTGTGATTAGGTATCTGTTAATCATACTTGTATCACTTATAGCGTCTCTTTAAGGGCTGGGCCACGAGGCCTCTCAGCCAAGTCGCATATATTTGCGTTATTTGCATTTTGTGTTTGTTATGTCGTTATTTGACTTTTCCACAGGCTGCTTGCAGAATTTGCTTTTCCACAGTTTTATTTTGTTTTTCACGCCTCCCTATTTGCCTTGCCTCTACCCTGCTATTTGCAAAAGTCGTTGTTTATTTTTTCATATAGTTTTTTATTTCAGTCGTGCACAATTAAAAACACTTAGAACAAAAATAGAACTGAATAGAGAAGCGGGGCAGTGTCCCTACTTAAAGTACGCTTTGCCCTCTACACGCACGTCGATATATTCTGGCTTAATTTTCTTGTCGTCCAGCCACTTAATCGTGTTAATGATGTCCTCTGCTTGTTGCAATGGGTCACGGTCGGTATGCGTCTTGATGGCGTATCCCCTCCCCTGCAACTTCAGGTCAACCTGACGCGTCGATGCGGGGATGATGATATCTGTTACGGCGCCCTTGTCGCCAGCGTTGACGGCGCCAACCATCTTACCCAAGAAGTTAATGAATCGGTTAGAAGCGACCGTACCACCTGCCACCTCTGGCGAGATGCCCGATTGGTCACTGACGGCAACATACTTGCCACCAAAGTGGTCGTACTCGAATGCCTTACCTTGGCTATCGACATAGAAGTGATGACCGCCAGTAGCCCAGACCAGCAATGGCTGACGGAACAGCAGCACAAAGGACGTGTCGCCGCCATACCAGTTCTTATCAATATCAACACTGGCGAGCTCAGGGTGCGCAGCCTGCATGTCGGCAGTGAATTGCTTTTGGTTAATACTAAACCCAAAACGTTCCAGCGGGTGTTCTGTGAAATACTTCTGGATAGTCTGCTGATACGCAGCGGTTTGTGGCGAGCCGCCAGGCTGTGCGTAACGAACCTGGAGGGTTGCGATATAGCTGAGTATCAGATAGCTTAGGCCAGCGATTATAACGCCCACAACGCCTAGGATACGCAAAATGCGGCGACGATACTGGTGCAGCTCGTGAGCCTGTAGGCGTGTCGTTTTAAGCTGCGAGCGAGACTCGGCGGTCGGGTTAACCTTGTTAGATGTGGTGCCCGTCAATGTACGGCTACGCCTAAAGGTATAACCCTGGTCATCAGCGCCGCCACGAGGATTTCGGAGTGGTGTCTTTGGCTTTCGCCCAAATAGTTTCATTATGGCTTCTGTGCAGCCTCTACAATCAACGTTGCCATATCAAGTGCAGCATCGGGTCGTGCAAACTTGTGAAGCGCCTTGCCGAGCTTCTGACGGTGCGCAGTATCTTTCAGCAAGTCTTCGAGGGCACGGCGAAGCACCAAAGGGTTCTTCTCGAGCTCTTCCTCGTCGACAGTAACGGCTGCATCGACTTCTTCGTAGACACGAGCGTTCTTCAGCTGGTGACCTCCGGTCAGGTACGGGTTTGGAACCATCACAACAGCCTTAGCCAGGGCAGCGAGTTCCTGCATCGTCGTGGCGCCAACGCGGCTCACAACAATATCACCAGCGCCCATAACTGGAGCCATACCCGTCGAGATGAACGGCACAATCTGATAATCGATGAGTTCAGGTGCGTGAGCCATAACCTCGTCGTAGGTTGTTGTGCCGGTAATGTGATAGATAGCGGCGTGCTCCACAATCTGTGGCGCAATAGATACGACAGCGCGGTTAATTGTGCGAGCGCCCAAGCCACCGCCAGTTACGACAATCAGCGGCTTGTCTATATCGTGAAAGCCCAGGTCGGCCTTGAGTTTACGCTGCTCGGCCTCACCGACCGGCTGAAACGCCGGGTCAACAGGGATGCCAACATAGTGCGTCTTGTCCTTAGGGTATGGATAGTGCTCGACTGGTGAGCCCGTGGCGATGGTGGTAGCCCACCGCGACAAGATACGATTAGCCAAACCAGGATGCGCATCTGAATCATGAATGACAAGCGGGATACCAAAGACCTTTGCAGCCAAACCAAGCGGCACGCAGACGAACCCACCCTTGGTGAAGACGACATCAGGCTTCAGACGGAACAGCAGCCACAGGCTCTGCACAAACCCAACAAGGGTTACAAAGAGGTCACGAGTATTCTTCCACAATGTTGGCAGGTCGGCCAGCTGACGCCAAATAGACACGCGATGATACCGGCGGAATTTGCCAGCATGGATTTGCTTGACCGTTACATCCAGGCCGCTGTGGCCCATAATGTCCTCGGCCTGCTTGCCGAACTTACTGTCCGTCACAAAGCAAACCTCGAGGTGCGCGTCATGCTCCCTAAGGGTTCGTAGTACGGCTAGTACCGGCGTAACGTGTCCGCCCGACCCCCCGCCTGCTGCGACGATCTTCATCTGCGCCTCCTCCTTCATTCTGACTATTCGGCTTGTTATGTACAGTATACCTCGAAGCGTTGAGGGCGAGGCCCAAAGCGCCCATAATAAACAGCAAACTCGTGCCGCCAAAGCTGAGGAACGGCAGCGTGATGCCCGTCAGCGGGAATATTCCCAGCATGGCGCCAACATTCACGACAGTATGCGTAAAAATCCAACCGAATACGCCCGCCACCAAAAGTTTGTGGTACGGTGTGCCGGCGTTATCCATCACCTTGAGCAGCCGCAAAAACAACGCCGCAAAGATGGCTAGCACGGCGAGCGTACCAAGGAACCCAAATTTCTCGGCAAAGATCGCAAATATAGAGTCGTTGGCTGCCTCTGGCAAGTAGCCAAACGCCTGAATGCTTCGGCCCAAGCCCTTGCCCGTCAGGCCACCGCTGCCCACAGCTATCAACGCCTGGTTGATGTGATAACCCGTATCAGCTGCGTCCTGAGCGTGCCCGCCAAAGAATGTCGCCACGCGCTCCAGACGGTGCGGAGATGTAATCGTAAACAGCAGCCCAAGCCCAGCTATCCCCAGAAGGGCCATACCAAAGTACTTCTTGTTCAGGCCAGCAACGTACAGCATCGTGACGGCAATGCCAAAGATCGCAATGCCAGTACCAAGGTCCTTCTGCAACACAACAACAACCAGGCTAATCGCACCCATGATGATCGCGAGAGGCCATAACGTCTCGTTCGGGTTATTGAGTTTGCCTTCGCCAATCCGTTTAGCCAGAAACCCAGCCAAAAAGATCAACAGCGCAAACTTCACGATCTCTGCTGGCTGAAGCGTCACAAACCCCAGGTTGATCCAACGACAGGCGCCGTTGGTACAAAGACTCAACGCAGTACCACTGGCCACAATCGGCACCAAACAGAGTATGAGACCTGCAATCAGCAGTTTATTCTGATACTTCTTCCACCAGTCAATCGGCACCAGCGATGCAGCCACAAACGCCAACACGCCAACACCCAAGTACGCAACCTGGCGATACATAAAGTGGTTCTGGTCCAGCGTGTTGCCGGCGGCGTTAATGCGCGCCGTCAACGCTGGACTAATAGAATAGATGACAACAAGTCCTAAGAGCATCAGAATGCTCATGAACAAAACGATCAGGAAATCACCGCGATGCCGCCGCACAACTGCGCCCCCAACCCTGGCAACACGGCGTGCGCTTTCCATCTAGCGGATATAGCCTCCGGCGAGCGCAAGCATCAGGCCCAGCGCGCCGCAAACCTGGCCAATAACCCAGAATCGCATCGTGACTTTAACTTCTGGCCAGCCAAGAGCTTCCAGGTGGTGGTGAACAGGGGCCGACAGGAAGATCTTTTTGTGGCGAATCTTCTTGCTGAGGATCTGAATAAGGCTTGAGCCAGCCTCGGCGACGAATACAAAACCAATGATTGGCAACAGGAACAGCGTGTCGGTCAGCATCGCAACGACGCCTAGTGCCGTGCCAAGCGCAAACGACCCGACATCACCCATAAAGAATCGCGCCGGATAGATGTTAAACCAGATGTAGCTAAGCAGAACGCCTACAACCGTGAAACAGAATCCAGCGATACCAACGTTACCTTGCAGCAATGCGATTACACCAAACACACCATAAGCCGTGCTGAGCAAACCGCCAGCCAGGCCATCAAGACCGTCGCTGATGTTTACAGCGTTACCAGTGCTCACAACCACGAGGGCGAACAGAGGAATCAACAACCAGCCGATTGACAGGTCACCCACAAATGGCACGTACACGGTACTGTAACCAAGCTTGTAGTAGAAGAACCATGCGCTGACCAAGGCAATTGCGGCGATCATGGCAAACTTCAGCGGAGCGCGCAGACCCTTTAGGCCTCCCCCGCTACCTCGGATATTTATAATGTCGTCAATAAGACCAACGATACCACCGCCAATCAGCGCAGCCAGAGGCAGCCACGTCTGTTGACGATCGAGGTTAAAGAGTAGCGTTACAAAAGCCACAGCAACCACCATGATCAGGCCGGCCATTGTTGGGATGTTGCGCTTGTGCTTTGCAGCGTGCAGCTTCGTAAAGACCGGAGTCGCCTCACCAGTCGTCGCAACGGTGCGCGGCTGCTTCCAGAACCTGAAGCGGTACGCAAAGTACGTGTAAATTGGCGTCAGCAGCATTGCAACCACAAACGCCAAGAAGCTCAGGCTGAAAACCATTGTCGCTTCGTTTGTAAATTGTCCAAGACTTGTCATTTCTTTTCCCCTTATTTTGGCCTTACTTGTAGATAATCTAGCAGCCAATTAGATACGTTCGCAAAAATAGGTGCGGCAGCAACACCACCGGCCGTGGCGGTATCTGCTACTTGCGCGTCTGTTACACGTACCATTATGACATATCGAGGGTTAGTATTGCTATTGCCACCGAACCCCAAATAGCTACCAATAGCGTTTTTGTCGCTGTACTTCCCTGTCTTTGGGTCAATTGTCTGTGACGTACCTGTTTTACCCCCGATAAAGTAGCCGCCACGGTCAACGCCTGGCAAACTCTTGGTTCGAGCTTCGTGCATCATGTCGTTGAGTTGGCGCGAAACTTCGGGGCGCAAGACGTCGGACTTCACGATCTGAGAAGCCTTTTTGCTAACGCTCCCCTCTTCATCGACATAGCCGCTGACCACCGTTGGCTTGTAGTAGACTCCCCCATTCACCATGGCGCTATAGGCGCTCGCCAGCTGTATCATGGTGTTGTCCATACCCTGGCCGAACGTCATGTTGGCGTAGCGAACGTTACCGCCTTCTGCGTCGTCAGGGGCGATTACTTCGCCAGTTAGCTCACCTGCCTGCTCGATCCCTGTCTTTTTGTTAAACATAAATCTATCAGTGAAGTAGCCATACAATCGCTCGCGAGCCTTGGCGCCAATAGTGCCGTCCCCGAGCCGCTCTAGGATGTGCACGACACCTGTGTTCAGCGAGTACTCGAATATCTCAGTCATATTGCGCGTGCCGTTGACGTTTTGGAGCACGTTGCGAATCGTGGCGTCCTCAACTTTGACCGAGCCGGTGTTGTTGTATGTCGACTCCTTTTGCACAGCGCCCGAGTCCAGGCCTGATGCCATCGTGAATGTCTTTACGACTGAACCAGCCTCGTATGGGCTGCTGACGATGGCGTTTTGGAACGCGCTGTAATCTTCGTTCTCGAAGTATTTTGAAGGGTCAAAAGTTGGGAGGTTCGCCATCGCCATCACCTGCCCGTTGCTCGGGTCCATAACGATAATGCTGCCGTGTTTGGCTTTCACTTTCTCGAGGCCGTCCTTCAGCACTTGCTCGATGTAACTTTGAATATTGCGGTCAATGCTCAACACAATATTCTTGCCGTCCTGCGCAGGTTCCTGGACGTTGTTGCCTACAGACAGTGGAATACCACGAACATCCGTTACTGCCTTCAGTAGCCCAGCCTTGCCCGACAGGTCGCTGTTCAGCGCCTGCTCGATGCCATACTGACCATTGCCGTCGTTGTTTACGTAGCCCAAAACCTGCGCGGCCAGGCCGCCCTCAGGGTACACTCGCCTATCTTGCTCCTGCATGCCGATGCCAGGCAACTTCTCGGCAAGTATCAGGTCGGCTTGTTTTTGGCTGATCTGCTTAGCCAGGACGGTGTATTGTAGCTCTTTGTTCTGGAGGTTTTTCTCGAAGCCGTTCACGGTGTTACCGCCAGCGACACGACGCAATACATCGGCCGTCTTGCCATCGTCGGTCACGTAGCGCGGGTCGGCATAGACGGTGTAACTCGCCTCGTTCAAAACAAGCGGTGTTATTCTGTTGGCGCCGTCACGTGCAAAAATCTCGCCGCGTTGCGCCGGCAAGGTGAACTTTGTGGTGTGCTCTTTTAGCGCTTCACTCTCGTAGTAGCTGTGCTGAATGACCTGGAGGTAAAACAGACGAACCACAAAAACAGCGCCAATGGCGCACATGATCAGTACGAGAGTACGGGAGCGGCTATTCTTGGTGAGCTGTAGATTCATGGGCGCATTGCTTCTTAAATGTTAGCGGTTGCGTGGCAATGCCTCGACGGTTAGTTCTGGGCGTAATTGGTCTCACGCGGACTTGTCATGGCCTTGGCAACGTCGCTGTTCTTGACGCGCTCAAGTGCCTGCAAGCGGGCAGATTCAACCTCTAGGTCGCGCTTTTGGTCGGCGAGCTTCTCTTGCTTGTTTTTCAGATCGTTAATCTGATAACCGTAGGCGCTCGTCTTTGTAATTTGCGTGAGATAGATAAGACCAAGTATACACAGCATGATCGCAATGAGCACGGTGTGACTAATAGGACCAAGACCAGAAGTAAGCTGGTGTCGGACAGTGTTCTGGTTGCGGCGCCAGGCAGCTGAACTGCGACCGGTAGACTGCGGCATATTGATGGTGAGCGTGGTGGGGCTAGACATCGGTAAGTTTACTTTTTGTTTTTAATTTTTGTCTTGGTTGGGGGTGTCACGAAGACACCCCCGGTTTTGCACAGGTTACTTGTCGTGACGTACGACTACTTTTTGTTCCTGTGCGCTCGAGCGATCAAATTTGACCTTGATTGGCATGATCAGCCCTTTCTTTTTTTTATTTTTTCACAGCAGCTCGAAGCTTTGCGCTCCGTGCTCGCGGATTGTGAACGTCTTCGGTGGCACCGCTGATTGGATGCTTAGTCAAGAGATGGAGTTCGGCTTCATAGCCAGACTCGGCCTGCTCCTTGAAAAAGCGTTTGACCAATCGGTCCTCTAGACTGTGGAAGCTGATGATCCCTACCCTACCCCCTGGCCGAAGAAGCTTCGGAAGGATTGGTAGCGTACGCTCAATCTGCCCCAACTCGTCGTTGAGTGCGATGCGAATCGCCTGGAAGGTGCGCGTGGCTGGATGGACGCGAGTCCAGTGGCCACGATAGGCTTTTTTGACAACCTCTGCCAGCTCTTCAGTTGTGTTGAACGGTCGAGCCTGCATAATCTCGCGAGCTACAGCTCGAGCTTTTGGCTCTTCCCCATAGTCGCGAATTATACTGGCAAGGTATTCTTCACTCGCGTCATTGATGAGATCGGCAGCCGTTTTGGGCTGTGACCTATCCATGCGCATGTCA
>DATEFF010000059.1:0-4766 GCA_035280785.1 Saccharimonadales bacterium (SeqCode) | reverse complement strand
CGGGATGCTCGGAGCTGGACGACGCGGGGTTCGCCCTGACGATGAGCAGCCCGACTGGGCCGCAAGGCTGGACCGCCGACCGAGTGCGGCCAGGGTCGCAGCCCATCGTGCCGCTGACCCGCACCCAGATCGGGCGCCAAGCGCGCAGCTTCCAGGAGCAGTACCTCGCCATCCTGGGCGACTGGAACAACATCGCGAGCCGCCAGGTCGAAGCAGTCCTGGCGAGCCTGGGATGACGCGTATGAGGGCGCGCACCACCGAGAGTGGGACGTGCGCCCTCATACGAGGAAATAAACTTATACTGTCGGGTTATGGCTTGTCAGAACCGACATTGTGGAGTGGGTCAGGGCCGCTGCGATGGCGTCGGCACAGTCGTCTGGCTTTGGAACTTCACTGAGGCCAAGCATTATTCGCACCATCTCTTGAACCTGCTTTTTATCGGCCTTGCCATAGCCAGTGACGGCCTGCTTGATCTGCATTGGCGTGTATTCAAAGATCGGAATTTTGCGCTGTTGGCCCAAGAGTAGCACAACGCCACGCGCGTGGCTGACCGAAATCGCCGTCGTAACGTTCTTCGCAAAAAATAATTTCTCGACAGACATCGCGTGCAACTCGTGCATATCCATAAGCTCGGCGAGCTCATCGTGGATTGTCACTAATCGTTCGGCTAACGGCTGGTGCACGGGCGTGCGAATCACGCCTGCGTCAATCAACTTGGCCTTGCCTTTAGTGACCTCAACGACACCAAACCCAAGAATACCCGTACCTGGATCGATGCCGAGTATGCGCATGCTAGTCTACAATCTCGGCGTTGCTATGGACGTTGGCCACATCGTCGAGATCTTCGAGCGCGTTCAGCAGGTTGGTTGCTTTGCGAGCGGTCTCGGCGTCAGTGATCTCGACAGTATTGTTTGGCACGAATGTCAGCTCGGCCTCTTTGAGGTCAAAACCGCGCGCGGTTAGGTCGTCGCGGACCGCAGCCAGCTCTTTAGGGTCGGTGTAGATAATCAACTCTTGGTCGCCAATGTCATCGGCGTCTTCGGCACCGGCGTCAATGACGTTGAGCATCGCTTCGTCGGTGTCGCCCAAGTAGCTCGCGCGGATCACGCCTTTGCGCGCAAACTGGAACGCAACCGAGCCCGGCTCGGCCATGTTGCCGCCGTTCTTGCTGAATGCCAAGCGAACTTCCGGATAGGTGCGGTTCTTGTTGTCGGTTGCGCATTCGATGATGACAGCCATACCGCCGGGGCCGTAGCCTTCGTACGTCACTTCCTCGATGGCTGCGCCGCCAAGCTTGCCACTGCCGCGGTCAACAGATCGCTGAATGTTTGCGGTTGGCATATTAGCTGCGCGCGCCTTGTCGATTGCAAGCCGCAATGCAAAGTTCATGTCTGGGTCGCCGCCACCCTTGGCAGCAACGGCAATCGCATTACCTAGTTTGGTAAATTCAGCGCCGCGCTTTGCGTCCTTGGCGCCCTTCTCTCGCTTGATGGTTGACCACTTTGAATGTCCTGACATATTCAATTCCTCGTTGTTTGCATATAAATCGTTCCTATTATTTTACCACCATTTTTCCTACTCGACGACACCCTTACTGAGGTAGTCATAGCGAAGTTTACGCCACGCAGCCACACCCACAACAAGTAGCAGCACGTAACCCACAATTAAGCCCGCTAGCGTCAGGCTCATCTGCTGTTTTGCCCACGGGATTGCCGCCAGCCACGAGACCATAGCTGTCATGTAATTGAGCAGCCAAACTGCGGGCAGCGCGAGCCACCCGCCAAATCCAGGCAGCGCAACGCACGCCACGCCCGCCGCAAATGTCAGCAACATTGCCAACGGGACAAGGGGCGCAACGGCCAAATTTGCCGCCAAGCTCACAACCGACACACTTCCAAATACAAACATCGTAAGCGGCAGCGTCGCTAGCTCGGCGCACAGCGTCTCTATGAGAATCTGCGCTAATTGAGGGATGCTGCGCTCGCCAAACAATCGCTTGAGCGCAAGCGGCGCCAGCAACATTACGCCGCCAAATGCCAAAAACGACAGATACCAACCGACGTCACCCCACACATACAACGGGTTCCACGCGCCCGTCGCAGCAGCCGCAAACAATATCAGGACGACGGGATGAATGGCGCGTCCATAATACCAAGCCGCCAACGACAACGACGTCACTAACGCCGCACGAGTCATGCTCGGGCTAAAACCGGTCACACCCACGAATCCAACCATCAATCCGGTCGCAGCGGCCGTGGCTTGATACTTCGAGCGGTTCGCCAACATCCGCCGCGCCGCACGGACCAAAATTGTGAGGTTATAACCCGAGGCAACAACAATATGCGTCAGCCCAACGATCTTCAGCTGGTCATTCAACTCGTCAGGCAACTGCGACTTTATGCCTAGCAAGAACCCCAGCCCCAAGCTGGCTTGCGGCTCGGGGACCACGCTACGAATCGCCGCGCTAAATTGGTGCCGCAGCCACGCCCACGGCGGATTGCCCTCGCGCACAACCTGAACTTTCGCGAAGTACATGCCCAGCTGGTAATTGCCAAAACCGTCTTTGGCCTTCCCACTCACCGCCACTTCGTCGCCCTGCCTGGGCATAACTGGATCAAACGTTGTCACGCGAATCTGGCCAGGCAGCCGCGCCCCTCCGACGCTCACCCGCTCCATCATAAAATCAACTTGCCGCTTGTTGCCGTACGTCGCGTCCTGGATGACCGTGCCGGTGATCGCAACTTTCTGGTCGATCAGCCGATCGTATCGCAACACCTCCTGATGTACTGCGCCGCCCCGCCACAGACCGAGCAACAAACCAACCAACACCACAGCCGGAACCGCCAAGACCAGTCGCCTCCGCCTAGCCAACCACAAAAGAATCGAGCCCGCCAAGGCGGCTTCCCACGACACAAACAATCCCAGCTTGCCAGCGCCAAGCCAACCAGCACAGCCAGGCTTATCAGCCCAATAAGTGTTGTGCGGCGAACGCGACGGCGATACATATAACTCCACATTGCGGCGGGATTATACACCGCCCTACCCCGACGCGACTAACGCTTGTGGTAACTATCGTGTACTATCAAGGTATGGAACCCGACAAAAACATCGCCCCAGAGGCGGAAAAGTCAAAGTACAAACTCGAATCCGACATTGACACGCCACGCGAGGAACTCGAGCACCTACGTAAAACGAACAAGCGCAAAGACGCGCTGCTGACCATTGCGGCGTTGTTTATCATCGGCCTCGGCGTTGCGCTGTGGTACGCGCTGACGACCTAACGGTCTTTACCGTCGAGCTTGAGAGTATCTGATTCGTCGCGATGAGCGCCGTTGCTGCCGACGTGCTTGTCGCTAATCTTGGCGCCGTTTTTGATGACGTGAACGATCGCCATCGCGTGACCATGCCCTAGACCGAAGTCTTCCTTTAACCACGCGACAATCTCACCAGCTTTGGTATCAGCTCCAAAGCCCTTCCCCTTCGCAAGCTCAATAAAATCATTCGGCGTTTTGCCGGTCTTTGCTTCGATATTGTCTAGATATGCTTGAAATGACATACCTCCATCATACGATATACTGATCACATGAATATAGACGACTTCCAAAAGCACGCCCTCACAAGCGTCGCCATAACAGACAAAGGCATCCCCGACCTGGCGCACCGCACGCTTGGACTAACTGGCGAGGCCGGTATCCTAGCCAATCAGCTCAAGAAAGTCATCCGCGACAAAGACGGCCAACCAGATGAGGCTGACACTGCCGAAGCAGCCAAGCGCCTCGGCGACGTCCTGTATTATACTGCGGTCCTGGCAGATTACTTTGGCCTGACCCTTTCTGAAGTTGCTCAGCAGAACATGGATCGATCGACGGCCTTCAAAGACCAGCGCCAGAAATAGCAAAACCTTCCCCAAGTAAAAACACCTACGGCGAGGTAGGTGTTTTTACTTGGAGGGCCCACTGGGACTCGAACCCAGGACACGCGGCTTAAAAGGCCGCTGCTCTAACCAGCTGAGCTATGGGCCCATAGCTCTTTCAAGACAATCGAAATTTTACCACTTTTCCTCTGTTGATGTCAATGCGAGGACTTCTTGCCGCCACGCGGATGGCGAGTGATGAGAATATCGCCAAGTGCCAGCAAAATGCCGATCACGATGATAATACTACTCATGCCATGGACTGTGTTATAAAGTTGCAGCCCTGACTCGTCAAACACAAACGCCGTTGCGATAGGCTGAAGCAAAAAGACAAGCGCCAGTGCGGCGTACGCAGCAGACCCCAAGATACGCTGAAGGTGGCTCGAGTAGGTCGGACCGCTAAAGAGCAGCAAAATAGATGGACCTAAAATCAATAATGCCGCAATAACAGATGACAGCGGCGGCGCCACAAAATACACGCCCTGCGATTCAACCCACGGCGTAAGCGTCGCGCCCCAACTTGAACTCAATAGCGCACCGGCGCACAACGCCAAACCCAGCACGCCAAAACGACGTTTGGTCATGTACGCGAGGGCAAATAACCCTCCAAGAAGTATCGCAAGAATCACAAGCGCATTCATACCAACATCATATCACGCCGAGCTATCGGACAGAGAAGCCGACTACGTTACCCAAGCCCACGTTGTACTTGTCGACAAATCCGGCCGGGAGTTCCAGGACGTACAGCGCGTCCTTGTCAGGCAAAAATGCCTTGGGGTAGGTGTCGGGAGAGACATTCTCGGCGATATAGACGATGCGTTTTTCGGTATCCATCCATACGATATCGAGGCTG
>DATEFF010000058.1:0-8121 GCA_035280785.1 Saccharimonadales bacterium (SeqCode) | reverse complement strand
CCCGGCTGGGATGGCCTTGCAGGACCGGGTCTACGTCTGCTGCGTCGCCCGAACCGATGCAGGCCGCCCGGCGCAGTACGCACTGAACAACGGCCGCCCAACCATCAGCGTTGGCGATGAGGTCTTCCTGGTCAACGCCGTTGGGCGACCGGGCTACACCCACTTCACCGCCACCAGCGTCAGGGTCGTACCCGATTGATGATGACTCGGGGCGTGGCCGCTACTCGCGCGTCACGCCCCGGGAAGGAACAAACTTATCTAGGCGCTCAGCGCTTTCTCGATACTGCGGAAGATGCCATCCGGCTCGGCAATTGCCAGGGCTACAATCTCATCTGCACGAGCCTGCGAATCAGCCACGCTGTAAATTCGCAGCTGTGGCGCGTTACCAGATGGGCGCAGGTGCGCAATCTCGCCGTTATCAAAGAAGATGCGCACGCCATCCAGCGCGTCAATCTTCTCGACCGCGCCAAAGTTATGCTGGCTAGTAAAGAACTGACCAAGCGCGGCGTGCACTTGCTCGTTGTCGGCAGAGTACTGAGCAACAATCTTTTGTGAGACCTCTGTTGGGAAGTTGTCGATAAGCCCGGCACCAGTAAAGCGCTGCGGCAAAGCGGCAAAGACGCTCGACACTGTGCCGCCAGCGTCAATTGCGGCGCGCAAGGCGATGATGATAGGCAAAATTGCATCGCGAGTTGGCAGCGCGGCCAAGTTGTGGCCATTTACCTCGAGGTCAACGCCCAGCATGAAACCGCCGTTAACTTCCCAGCCTACAACACGCTGTTTGCCCTTGGCTTGCTCTTCTTGCATGGCAACAATGACAAACGGCGAACCAATGCGGGTGTGTGCCCACTCAACGCCGTTATTGTTGAGATAGCCGTCGACGGCGTCGCTACTGCTCACTGGGTACGCAGCAGCGTCGGCCTTCAGCCATGTAGCAACGACTGCGCCAAGTTCGTCCCCGCGGTGGAACACGCCGTTTTCGTCGACAACGAATGGTCGGTCGCTGTCGCCGTCGGTCGAGACGATAGCAAATGCGTCAGGGTATTCCTCGCTCAATTGCTTGAAATACGCAGCATCGGTTGGCGTAACGTTCTCGGAGTCGATAGGCACAAAGATGTCAGAACGGCCAACAGGAATAACCTCGGCGCCTAACTTCTGGAGCATCTCAACCAGCATGTCCCGGCCAACAGCGCTGTGCTGGTAGAAGACAATCTGCTTGCCAGCAAATGTTTGACCATCAAATACATCGGTGTGGCGCTGCATGTATGCGTCGCGAGCTGCATTCTCTGCCTCCGGCAAAACAGCCGGGGTCTTCAACATGCCTTGAGCATCGAAAGCTGCGGTCTCGGCGTCCTGGGCGTATAGGTCTGCACGAACTTGAGCCACGGCTTCTTTGATGCCAGCCTCGTCCGCCTTCAGTACTTCGCCGTCGGCCTTATTAAACTTAATACCGTTGCGATCGGCGGGAATGTGGCTGCCCGTCACCATGATGCTCGCTGTTTTGTGCTGGAGGCCATAGAACGCGACGGCGGGCGTTGGGATCGAACCTTCGTAAGCTGGCTTGTAGCCACCATCCTGAATGGCTTGGATGACTGCGCCGGTAATTCGCGGCGTACTGTCACGCAGGTCGCCGGCAACATAGACGGTCCCGCCAGATTGCAAGTGACCAGCGTTAACCAAAAATTTCAAAAAACCAGCGGTGTTAATGTAGCACTCCAAGTCGGTCATCTCGGTCACCAGGCCACGCAGGCCTGAAGTGCCGAATTTTAGTTCACTTGGTTCGTAACTGAGTGATTCACGTACTGTTGGCATTCGTCTGTCTCCTACTTCTGCATAATGTTCTTGATACGGTCGGTGAGCTCGTCGAGCTCTTCTTGGGTTTCGGCTTCGGCGTTGAGGCGCATGACTGGCTCGGTGTTGCTGGCGCGGACGTTAAACCACTTGGTTGGATAGTTCACGGTTAGGCCGTCGAGTTCGTCTTGCTCGCCATCGGCAAATTCGGTCTTGAGCGCTGCAAAGATTTCCTTAGGGTCCCTGACCTCAAAGTTCACCTCTGGCCCCATGGCGTACAGATGGTATTCGTCTACCAATTCGCTAAGCTTGCGGCCGGAGTCGCTCAATGCCTGCATAGCAACAAGCGCAGTGATGAGGCCGCTGTCGGCGTCGAAGTTCTCTTTAAAGAAGAAGTGCCCGGTGGTTTCGCCGCCGAATGCCGCGCCAACTTCGCGCAGCTTGGCACCAATGTAGACGCGCCCGGCTTTGGTACGGACAGGCTTACCGCCCCACTTCTTGATCAGCTCTGTTGTTGAACGACTCGTGCGGACTTCGTGTACGATTGAGCTCGCTGGATATTTCTTGAGGTAATACTCGGCAACAATACTCATGAGGTCGCTACCAAGAACCATGCGACCTCTGTCGTCAACGAATCCAGCGCGGTCACCGTCGCCGTCAAAGGCGATACCAAAGTCGAGCTGCTCGTCCTGCACCCTCTTTATGAGGTCCTGTAGATTCTCTGGCTTCTGTGGGTTAGCTTCGTGATTCGGGAATGTGCCGTCTGGCTCGAAGTACATTTCTTCGGCCTTAATTGGTAGTTTTGGCAAAATGTGCGGCAAAATCGCACCCGCCATGCCGTTACCGGCGTCAATGGCAATATGGAACTCACTAAGGTTGGGTGCAAACTGTAGGCAGTGGCGCACCCAGTCATCTGTTATTTCGCGGCTCGCACGAGCGCCAGGCTTCTCCGCCTCTGGCTCAAATGCTGCTGCGGTGGCCTTGTCGCGAATCTGATCCAGACCAGAGTCCAGGCCAACAGGGGTAACTTTGTCACGATACAGCTTAATGCCATTGTAGGCGCCAGGGTTGTGGCTCGCGGTAATAACCGCACCGCCCGCAAGGTCGTACTTGCCAATAGCAAAGTAGATCATGTCACTCGTCACCTGGCCGATGTCCATGACTTCCCTACCCTGTTTCTGTAGGCCGTCCATAAAGGCTTCGGCGAGCTCGGCTGAGTCTGGGCGCATGTCGTGTCCAACGGCCACAATACCCTGTTCTGGCAGCCAATCGGCAAATGCGCGGGCGATATCACGGCAACCATCAGCGGTCAGTTCGGTCCCAACTTTGCCACGGATGTCGTAGGCTTTAAAGATTTCTTGATTCATAACTAAAATCCCTCCTTGATACTTCAGGAACGTGACCCCATTGTAGCCTATTAATCCAGAAAAAGCAGATTGTAGCCATGTCCTACCCCTGTTACGGGATTACCATAACCATTGACATTTTCAACTGTTTATGCTAATATTACGCAGTCCTTCTAAGAGAGGAGGTGTTCCTTGAATCAGGTGCCACGATCGGCATCCCCCAAGAGGACCAGGCACATGATTCTGGACACCCCAGATATCAGCCCCCTCGGTCACGTTCTTCGACTCATCAGCGCTCAGGAAGAGGTTTCGGCCGTATTCCTTCTGCGCAACAGAGATAACGGAGAGCTGAGCTCGGTTACGGTCGTTGAGATCAACGACCACGAGCACGAGCGCGAGCGTGGCGCCATATTCTTTGGCGGCACACTCGACGACGGACGCCGCATCCGCGGCTTCGTCTTTGCAACACCGCAAGGCGAGGACCCCGAGGTCCTCGGAAGTGCAACCATCGAGTAGGGAGTGCCCATGGCCAAGGCCAAGATCATCGTTCGTCCCAAGCGTTCGGCTCTGCCCCGCCTTCAGGTGTGGTCGGTGCTGCGCGAGGACCCCGAGACCCGTGAGGTCGAGGAGTTCATCGTCGAGTGCGCGGAGGGTCACTTCTTCCGCCACTACCGCAACCTGGGCCTGATCGACGGCAACACGCAGTTCGATCCGTACCAGGACATGGACGAGGGGCGGATGGAGCGCGAGCTCATCGCGACCCACCGTTAACCGCACCACCTGATCCAAACTCAACAACTCCACCGAGAGAACACCTCCCACCAGGGAAGGACGCGGCGGGCAGCCCCACCAGGGAAGCTCGCCACCCTCAAGCCCCAGCGCCACGAGCGTCTGGGGCTTCGTCCTTTTCTGGGCCTGAATATACTGGTACGCTTAGAGTACTTATGAGTACAACTACCTGGCACGCCGGCATACCACCCACCGACTGGGACAAGCACCAAACGGACTTATCCGCACATTTTTTGCAGCAATACGGCTGGGCTATGTTCCAGCAAGCAATGGGCAAACAACTGTACTACGCCTCTGGCGCACACTGGAGTTGGCTGGCAATCTTAGAAACCAACAAGTTTGGCTCACGCCTATACACCCCTTACGGTCCAACAGCCAGTTCGCCGGCTTCGCTCAAGCAAGCCATAGAGGCGCTCACCGCTTGCGGTGAGGAGCTTGGCGTTGACTTTATCCGCATCGAACCTCAGGCGCCAAATGCCAAAAAGACGCTCAAACTCCTCAAGGCCCGCCGCGCTCATCGCGACATTCAGCCCAAGAATACGCTCATCAAAGACCTCGACCGGCCAGAGGAGGAACTGTTTAGCGAAATGATGTCGACAAACCGCCGACTCTATCGCCGCGCAGCTGAGACTGGTTTTAAGTTCGAGGCAACTCAAGATCCAAAAGACATGAAGTACTTCCTGGATATGATTCACCAGGTTGCAGCGCGCACCGGCATCCAGCCGCACAGCGACAAATACTTTACAGTGATGGCCGAGACGCTCCTGCCGCTCAAGGCCGCAACGCTACACATCGCTCGGCACAATGGCTCACCTGTCGCGACAGCATTCACATTCGAAGACAGCAAGACTCGCTACTACGCTCACGGCGCAAACGCCGAGTCAGCCCGCAAGCTTCAGCCAAGCGTCTACTTGGTTGGGCACATGATTTTTGACGGCAAGTCACTCGGCAAGGTAGCGTTTGACTACTACGGCGTCGCGCCGCCGCACGCGCCCAAGACACACAAATGGGCCGGCTTTAGCCAGTTCAAGCGTAGCTTTGGCGGCCACGAAGTCGAATACAGCGGCACATGGGAGATTCCACTCAAGAAAGCTCGCTACCAGGCCTACCGCCTGTTCACCAGCCTCCAAAGCGCCAAGACAAAATCACGCAAGTTTGCCAAGCGAACCGTCAGCCGCCTCAAGAAGCCTAGATAACAGCAGCTGGATCAGCCACAACGCTCGACTCAACGTCCGAGCGTTTTTGCTGTCTATTCCACAAACGACAAACGTACCTGCCATGACTGGCCGTACGTCGTCCATAAGTGAGCGTAAACCGCCCCATACTTCCCTTTTCCGCGAAACATGGGCCTATTCTATCACTAAACTTTCAAAAGCTAAGCTACTTCTCAAGCAATTCACGAATAACTGTTGGCTCGTGCCATGGCTCGCGGCGGCCGTCGATGATGCGGTATTGCTCGTGACCCATACCAGTTACGACAACAGTGTCACCACGGCGAGCAGTCTCGAGAGCCTTCTTGATAGCTTCTTTGCGGTCTGCAATCTCTTCGGTCTTAGAGCCACCACCGCCAGCAATGATACCTTCCATCAGCATGTGGCGGATTTGCGCTGGGTCTTCGGTGTAGCTTTCTTCGTCGGTCAGGAAGATGCGGTCAGCGACTTTGGCGGCGATCTCACCCATAATTGGGCGCTTGGCTTTGTCGCGGTCGCCGGTTGCCCCAAACACGAGGATCAAGCGGTTCTTTGTTAGGTGCTTCAGCGTCTCTAACAGGTTCTCCATGGCGTCAGGGGTGTGGGCGTAGTCGACGATGACGTCGTACGGCTGACCAGCGTCGATGCGCTCTAGGCGGCCCGGGACACTCTCGACAGATTCGATACCCTTCACAATTTGCTCGGTGTCGACACGCATGACGTAGGCTGCGGTCGCAGCAGCGGTGGCATTGTAAACATTGAACTTACCGTGCAGCTTAGTCGAGAACTCGAGGGTCGTTGTGTGGTCAACCTTCAGGCGGACATCACTCCCCTGTTTGTGCAATTTGACGTAGTTGATGCGAGCATCAGCTGCTTCCTCGGCGCCGTAAGTCATCTTTTGCTCACCCGCTTGGAACTGATTAAAGAATTCAAACCACTTGTCGTCGCGGTTCAGCACAATAAATTTAGGCTTGTTAGCGAACATCTTGCCCTTGGCAGCGGCATAGCGCTCCATTGTGCCGTGGTAGTCCAGGTGGTCCTGCGTGAGGTTGGTCATAACTGCAACGTCACAAGGGACGCCCCAGACGCGGTGCTGCTCGAGCGCGTGGCTCGTGACCTCAAGTACCAAGTGGTCCACGCCGGCTTGCTTCATTTGCTTCAGCATGGCTTGCAGCTTGAAGGGGTTTGTGACCGTAAAATTAAGGTCGTTTGCGATGCGCTTACCGTTGATCTCGAAGTAGGCAGTACTGCAAACGCCAACGTTGTGACCGGCAGCATTCAGGATACTCCCGAGGTAACTTGCTGTTGTTGTCTTACCGTTTGTGCCGGTAATCATCACCACGTACATGTCTCGCGCAGGGAACCCGTAGCGGACATTCGCAATAAAAGATTCAACCCAGTGATAAGGGTTAATTAACTGAGAAAAAAGACTTCGTGGAACTAACTTCTTAATAACTCTCTTCGCACCTTGCATATCGCACCTTTCCGTAACATGTATCACTATACCAAACGCTTGAGGCGAACGCATCTTGTCAATTAGCCTCAGACGCTATACACTCTGCTAGTCCCTGTTAGAACCTCGAGTGAGGAGCAGTTGGTGGCTAAGAGTCTGCGAGACCGAATCTGGGATGCGTCACGTGGCGTCCTGGAGCCGTCCGCCCGACAGCATGTCAGGCCCGCCATCTACGACGAGCTGAAGATGTCGCCTGGCGTCGGTGGCGTGTATTTCGACAACGTCGTGATCCTGGTCGGGTTCACCATCCGCAACAGCAGCGCCACCGGCACCATCATCGTTCCCGTGGGAACGACCACGATCGACCTGGGCGGAAGCCTGGTGAACGTCCGCTACTGGTCGTGGGGGAAGATCGGAGAAGAGTTCGACGTCTGAGGGATGGGCGGGCGGAGGCGCGACCATGCGCCCCGCCCCTCCTGCTACAAATGCTTGCGTTTATAGCGCTCAGAGCGCACACGAGGCTGTATCGCACATTTTTGAACACAACACATGAACTTATACGGTCAATGACATCATCGACACTACAGCGCCTTATACGCGCTCGTTAACAAACTGCCGAATATCGCGCCGATGCCAAATCAGTCCCACCACTATCCCCCACAAGTGTCCGCCAACATTCATGCGCTTCAATGTCGCGCCCTCAATCCGTTGGCGCTCAGGCTCAACAACCCTATCCACTCTTGGGATCAAACAAAGCGTATTAGCCCGGCGCTGAGCATCTAGGTCCGCCAAAGTCCGCTCGGCGGCCTCCCCTGCCCTATACCAACTGAGGTCGGCGTACGGCGAATCATGTCGGTCGCTCTCTTTCAGGCGCACGAAACCGCACAGCGATATAAGCGCAATAGGCGGCACCGGTAACTTTACGGTTGCCAAAAGCGCCAATGTGTCACCTGCACTGACGCCAACCAACACGACTCCCCTACCCGCTTGCTGCTCCTGTTGGACCAGTCGCGATAGCCGCGCGTATTTCTCTTGGTACGGTTCGCTGCTCACCCACAGCGGGTCAAACACCTTGGATGGCATACCCTTGCCAGTCCACCACTTCCCTACTCCGTCATAGAACCAACCAAAGAGTGGCTTCTGATCGCCTAGCCCCGGTACCAAGATGTAACTCACCTCTTTCATACGCTTAGCTTAACAAAAAAAGTATTGGCAACGAGGTAACGTGTGCTATATTGCAGGCGTCACTAAGTTTGGGAGGTGTTAAACAGGGAGAAAGTGCCGCACATGTAGGGGTGAGTTTGTGCTATACTGGGATTTGAAAATAGAAACAATCAAAATCAACGTCGTTTTTTGATTGTATCAGAGGTGGAGAAGTCTGATCTTATTTTCTTTTTCGTGTGAAATTATAGGAACTCACTGACATGAAACTAGCAAAAGTATACGAGCCTCAACAGTACGAAGCCAACATCTATCAGCTCTGGGAAGCAGCTGCCGCCTTTGCACCTCGCGAAGAAGGGGAAGGGAAGTACAGTATCGTGCTTCCGCCACC
>DATEFF010000057.1:0-2405 GCA_035280785.1 Saccharimonadales bacterium (SeqCode) | reverse complement strand
GATCGAAGACGCGCTCGAAGACAACCGCAAAGACCGTAACTAGAGGGAACCCACATGGCACTCGAAGACTACAAGACAAAAGACAGCGTTGTATTGGTATACACCGGCGACAGCAAGGGCAAAACAAGCGCCAGTATCGGCCTGATGTGTCGCGCGCTAGGGAACGGCTGGAAGGTAGCATTTATTCAATTCATCAAGCACTGGGAAGTAGGGGAGCACAAGTTCATCCACAAGGTGCAGCCGGTTTTTGGCGAGGATCTGTACTTCTTTAAGGGGGGCAAGGGCTTTTACAACGCTGGCGACATGAGCGCCAAAAACGTCAGTAGCATCGAGCACAAAGCTGCCGCCGAAGAAACCTACAAGCAAGCTCTGCACTGCGCCACCAGCGGCGACTACGACCTCGTGATTTGCGACGAGATCAATAATGCCGTTCATGACGGTCTGCTCAGCCAGCAGGAGCTCGAGGACCTCATCAGCAACAAGAACGCCAAGACTAGCCTGTGCCTAACTGGCCGCAATTTCCCAGAAGAGTTGTTCGAGAAGGTCGACATCGCGACCCGCATGACTAAGATCAAGCACCACTTTGACGACAAGTTCCTTGCCAACAAAGGCATCGACTACTAGCCCCACGCCCCACAAAGTGTTATAACCATTTCTGTCACTCGGCC
This sequence comes from Saccharimonadales bacterium (SeqCode), assembly GCA_035280785.1. GTDB lineage: Bacteria > Patescibacteriota > Saccharimonadia > Saccharimonadales > EFPC-124 > DATEFF01. Next base: position 1,737 of record DATEFF010000057.1, on the reverse strand, counting down.
CAAAAACGAGAGGTGAGAGAAGTGGACGACTTCAGCGCTGCCCTCCGAGGTGCGGCCATCATGAAGCGCTACGACCACAACACGCAGTGGTGGGACGGCAACACCATCGACGACCCGCGGCTGCGAGGCATGAACGTGCTCCGCGTCACGGAGATCCAACGTGGAGCGGACGCAACCATCAGCGACATCGAGGCTCGTGCCAACGCCGAGGCCATCCGCGCCTGGGCGGGCTACACGCGGCTGGTCTTCGACGTCGACAGGCTGATCGTCAACGACCCCGGCTACGACGCCTACGTGGTCGTACCGCAAGCGGAGTGGGACACCGTCCTGCCCATGCTCCAAGCCCTCTGACCACCGACGATGACGGCGCCGCCCGGATGCACATTCCCGGGCGGCGCCACGACCCACACCCTGGTATAATCATGTTTATGTCTAAACGCAGTCTCCCCCGAGCCATCGCCGGGCTTGTCATCCTGGCCGCCAGTACCGTCTTTTACTATCTTCAGTCTCACCCAGAGCTCCAGCAATCCACGCCCAAAGAAGTCGCCGGCGTCGTCCAGCCAGGTTACTACCGCGTAACCGGCGTGGCAGATGGCGACACCATCAAAGTCGACATGAACGGCAAAACCGAATCCATCCGCATGATCGGCGTGGACACGCCTGAGTCGGTCAAGCCCAACAGCCCCGTGCAATGCTACGGCAAAGAGGCGAGTGACTTCACCAAACAGAACCTAACCGGCAAAACCGTCAAGCTCGAAGCCGACACCACCGGCGACAACCGCGACCGTTATGACCGCCTGCTGCGCTACGTGTATGCCGAGGACGGCACACTCTGGAATCAACGGCTCATCGAGCAAGGCTACGGCTTTGCCTACCTGTCATTCCAGTTCAGCAAGCAAGCTGACTTTGCCGCCACGCAGGCCAAAGCCCAGGAGTCCAAGCTCGGGCTCTGGACCAGCTGCAAGCCGGAGCTCAGCACCGGCGGACGCTGGTCGACCAACGATTTGTAGGTAAAAACAACTCGCGCCAAGAAAGAGTAGGGTGGGATGCACGATTTGATTGGCCTGGTTGCTGGCGTAGTGGGGTTGGCGGGATATGCGCCGTATGTGCGCGACATATTGGCAGGCAAAACTCAGCCCGAGCGAACATCGTGGCTGATATGGACGCTGGAATACGCCGTGCTGTGCGCCGCGCAGTTGGCAAAGGGGGCAGGGCCGGCGCTGTGGCTGGCCGGACTGCAATTTGTGGGAGTGATAATTGTATACGCGCTGTCGTTTAAGTACGGGACCGGGCGAATGGACCGACGGAATGCTGTACTGCTGGTATGTGTTTGCCTCGCGCTCAGCGCGTGGTTCTTCAGCAGCGATGCCACACTCACTATATGGATACTCATAATAGTCGAGGCCGTCGCCGGCGTCCTCACCGCCATCAAAGTCTACCGCGACCCAGGCAGCGAAACGCTGACTATGTGGGTACTACTGGCCGTTGCCGGTGGGTTAGGGGTATTTGCTATTGCGCCGGGGAATGCGGCGATTCTTTATCTTTACCCGATTTTCCTTGTTGGGATGGGAGGGGCGATTGTGGGGGTGTCGAAGATGGGCTCAAGGCAGAAGACTAGCGTCTATAATTTGGCAGACTAATATCCACCTTAATTGCGGTATGGTCTTTGTCGTATTTCATTTTTGTATTCGCGCACCCCAGGTGCGAACCACCATCGTAAAGGCCGATGCCTAATGT
>DATEFF010000056.1:0-3381 GCA_035280785.1 Saccharimonadales bacterium (SeqCode) | reverse complement strand
GTTGGCCCTGAGGGCCTGGTCCAGCGTGAGCCAGACTGGCCGCGACCCTTCGCGAGGGTCGACCTGGATGGTCGTGCCCTTGGGGATAGCGCAGGCAAAGCTGTGCCAGCGGTGGATGTCCGCGCCGCGCCGGCACCGGTCGCCACGGATGTCGTCTGTTGCGATCAGCTTGAAGGCGCTGGCGGGTAGGTTGGCGGTTGTCTCCTCGCGGAGCTCTCGCCTGGCGCTGACGCTCGGTCGCTCGCCTCGGTCGACATGACCCGCAGGCGGCGTCAGGCCGAAGGGGTAGGCCATCCGCTCGAAGAACAGGAACTCGCCCCGTTCGTTGTAGGGGAATACCCCGGCCGTCTCGTGCCAGTACTCACGCTGGTCGTCGACCCACCAGTTGACAGCGGGGTCGATAATGAGCGCCCGTGGCCCAACGTAGGCGCACGCCGTGCAGCGGTAGACCAGCTTGCCTTGCGGTCGCTGCGAGCGGAGTGAACCGTCCCGCAGGCAACTGGCGCAGTAGGTGTGCACCTGGTTGTCTTGGGGGATTCGGAAGGTGATCTTCATCGCCGTCTCCTATCGGTTTTGTCCGCCTGCTCGCGAACCTTAGGGGTTGTCTCGTTGTACTTGATGATGCGATGAGTGCCGCACACCGGGCATTCCACGTAATATTCGCGGTCCGGGGTGTCGCCGCCGTAGTTGGCGCCGAAGTAGCCGACCTTCACGTCTCCGGTTTCGGCCACGAGCTGCGACTTGCAGACGCGACATTCGAACTCGAATCCGAAGGGCTGTTCCTTCACGACCTTCACGGTTATTCATCCTTTCGTGGTCAAGGTACGCTATGATAGTAACGAGGGATACACCCCTGTTATAAGCAACGTAATTTGAGTCAAAAATATTTGAATATGCTCAGTTGGATCCAATATCACATCTTGGTTGAACTAACTCGTCATTCGCTGAGGCGCTATAGTCAGCTGCGGCCGCGCGATGTGGAGGGGAATCTTTTTATGTATCACCTCAAGGGGCTTATGGCAGATGGCCTGGTCGAGAAGGCCGATGGCCAGTATCAGCTGACGCTAAAAGGGCTGCAATTTGTGGGTACGCTCAGCCTGAAGACCGGGCGGACGCGCAAACAGCCAAAGATTTTGAATGCAATTATTTGTCGCAATAAGGCCGGTGAGTATCTCATAACTCGCTGGCGCCGGCAGCCAAATGCTGAGCTCGTGAGTTTCCCGCACGGCATGATGCACTACGGCGAGCCAGTTATGGAAATGGCGGCGCACGAACTTGCCGAGAAGGCTGGACTCCAGGCGCAGCTGCAATATCGTGGTGATGTGTACGTCCGCGGCAAGTTGGCGGGTATGCTTGATCGACACATGCTGGTGCACTTGTTTGAGGCGACTAAGCCCGAGCCGGCTGATGGTGCTGGTGCGTCTGAGGAGATTGGCGAGAGCTTTTGGGCGGCGCTGGATACCTTACGGCCAGAGGAATTTGTGCCCGGCTTTTACGAAATTGCAAAGCTTGCCGACGAAAATCCGACCGGCACGATATTTGCCGATATTGAGATAGAGGTCGGAGCGCCTGCATCGGACTAGTTTGGTATACTGAGGGAAACTTCTTAAGGTTTAAGATATGCCCGTCAGATTAGTTAATACATGTGAGCAGGCCGCAAATGGCGTTGTCCCGACCGGTGCCGACAATGGGCGCCGGAGCGGCAATGCCTGGTCATCTATAAATGGTACGGTCACAACAACGACGGCGCAGTTTGTGCACGGAACCAAAAGCATCAAGCTGGACATCACGCCAAGCTCTTCGCTTCAGGGTGTTATGTGGGACGAGACGGCTTTTAGGGTTAACACCGCTACAACGATTTATCTGAGATTTTATTTCCGACTCGAGTCGCACACCAACCTAAATCATCGATGGGTGACGATTGGCTCATCTGGTGGCCTGGACTATCTGGGCGGCTTACTCCTGAAGCCGAATGGTACGTTTGATTTGACCGACACAACCGTCACGGGCCGTGCAACAAGTAGCGTGCTGAATTTGAACCAGTGGTATCGCATGGAGATTCAGCTTGTCTCGCACGCGGCTAACGGCTCAATGACGGTCAGGCTGTTTACTGGTGCGAACTTGGAGGGCACGACGCCTACCGAGACGGTGAGCTACACAAACCAAAACACCAACGGCAACCCTGCACAGTGGTTCAACTTTGGTGGCACCAGCGCATCCGGTACGTTTGGAATGTGGCTGGACAGCGCCGAAGTTACGGATATGGGCTGGCCGGGTCCATTTGTTCCGCCTGTTCCGAGCCATTACGAGACGGTATTTGCCAACGGGACCTATCCGTTTTGGACGCCTGCAACCATGAATGACTTCGCTGACACTTCAACCTATGCCATGGGCATGTACTTTACGCCATCCAAAAATGGCAAGGTGTATGGCGGCGCGTGGTGTAATCACCCCAACGCTACATCAGCAGAGGGCGGCGTGACGCCGCAGATCGCACTGTACCCTGGACCAAGCGGTGGCTCGACGGCAATCGCGACCAAGACAACGACGGTTACTGAGGTTCGGGGAAATTGGAATTACCAGCTCTTTGATACGCCCATCCCTGTGACGGCAGGTACGACGTACATGATTGCCGTCCTGCGTAAGAACTACCCATACCACTCATCGCTTTTTCTTTCTGATCAGGCCCAAGGAAGCCTGACCGCCCCCGGCGTTGGCTCAACTGGCAACAACTACTTCACGGTCAGCGCGACGATGGTTAAGCCATCAAGTGCCTTCCAATCAACGTGGTACGGCCTAGACGTCTTGTTTAAGGCTGACCAGACTGAATCTTGGGGCATCCCACTGGCCTAGCTGGCTTGTGGTTGAGCGCGTCGAACGATGCCGTCAATTGTATTGGCGCGTTGATTGGTCAGCGGACGAGGCTGTGGGCGAACTGGTTGTGGTCGCCGAATAATATCGCTTTGGACTGGACGGGTCCGCATGGGTTGTGTCGGGCGAGCAACTCGTCGTGGTCCGGCAATATCCATGACGGGTCGCGCAGTTTGGACTGGGCGGACGGGTGCTGGCGTCGCGATTGGTGCGGGCTGTACGGCAACCGGGCGACGAACAGCATTAATTGGAGTCGGCTGTGCGGTTAGCGCCACAGCTTGGGCTGCCCTCTGCTGACGCTTGCGAATCGATCGTGACTGGAGCCAAACCATGAAGACGCCAATCTGGTACATCAAGATAATTGGTACAGCCAAGATAGCCTGGTTGGTCACGTCAGGTGTTGGCGAGATAATCGCCGCCACAATAAATGCGCCCAATATAACAAAGCGCTGGAAGCCCATGAGGCTCTTGGGTGGGATTGGCTTGATGGTGTTGATAATCATCAGGACA
>DATEFF010000055.1:0-12606 GCA_035280785.1 Saccharimonadales bacterium (SeqCode) | reverse complement strand
CAACGAAGGCGCGACGCGTACCGCTCGCAAGCGTCGCCCCAAGACCGCACTCGACTTCTTCGGTGTTGACCTGACCGAAAAAGCCAAGAACGGTGAGCTTGACCCAGTTGTCGGACGTGACAAACAGATTCGCCGTATTGTGACGATCCTCGGCCGCCGCACTAAAAACAACCCGGTACTTATTGGTGAGCCTGGTGTTGGCAAGACGGCAATCGTGGAAGGTTTGGCGCAGCGCATCATCGCCGAGGAAGTTCCCGAGCACTTGCTGGACAAGCGCGTCTACACCTTAGACCTCGCCGGTATGATTGCGGGCACTAAGTACCGTGGTGAGTTTGAGGAGCGCTTGAAGAAGCTCATCGACGAGCTGGTAAGCGACAAGAACATTATTATCTTCATCGATGAGCTGCACTTGCTGGTTGGCGCTGGAGCCGCCGAGGGCGCGATTGACGCGGCCAATATGTTGAAGCCGGCGTTAGCTCGCGGCCAGATCCGCATGATTGGCGCAACGACAATTGATGAATACCAGAAGCACATCGAGAAGGACGCCGCGCTGGAACGCCGCTTCCAGACTGTAGTCGTAGAAGAGCCAACTGTGAAGGAATCGATCGCGATCCTCCGCGGGCTCAAGAAGCATTACGAGAGTCACCACAGCGTTGAAATTGCCGACGAAGTCATCAGTGACATCGCTAACCTCGCAAAGCGCTACATTAACGACCGCTACATGCCAGACAAGGCCATCGACGTTCTGGACGAAACGGCATCACAGGTAAAGGTTGAGCGCGGCAAAAGTCCAATTGAAGTTCGCAAGCTGACCCGTGAGTTGAAAGTCGTAACCGACCGCATGGAAGAAGCCGTCGAGGCCGAAGACTACGAGCGCGCCGCACAGTACAAGACTCGTATGAGCCAGATAAACAGTAAACTTACTGAGCTCCGCGCCGACAAAGATTCCAAGCAGAAGCTGACCGTGACGTCCGACGATGTTGCGCTTACTATCGCGCAGATGACCGGTGTGCCGGTCCAAAAGGTCATTAAGGCTGAGGCAAAGTACCTATTGAGCCTCGAGAAACACCTGGGCAAGCACATCATTGGTCAGACCGACGCGATCCAGGCCGTTAGCCGGGCAATTCGCCGTAATCGCTCGGGCATTGCTGATGCTCGTCGCCCAATTGGCTCGTTTATCTTTATGGGCCCGACTGGTGTGGGTAAGACTGAGCTGGCTCGAGTCTTGGCGCGCGAAGTTCTGGGCAGCGAAGACGCTATGATCAAAATCGACATGAGTGAATTCAGCGAGCGACATACAACTGCGCGACTTGTTGGTGCCCCAGCGGGTTATGTCGGCTATGACGAAGGCGGTCAGTTGACCGACAAAGTTCGCCGCCAACCATACAGCCTGGTACTCTTTGACGAAATCGAAAAGGCTCATCCGGAAGTTCTAAACATGCTGCTGCAAATCATGGAAGATGGCACGCTGACTGATGCTAAGGGTCGCAAAATCGACTTCAGCAACACTATCATCATCCTCACGAGTAACCTGGGCGCAGAAAAGATGCAAAAAGAAGCGTCTCTGGGTTTCCGCGCCAACACCAGTCTGGAACTCGGCGAGCTTAGCAGTGTTCATGCGCAGAATCGTGAGGCAGCAACCGAAGAGCTCAAGCACTACATGCGCCCAGAGCTCATTAACCGTCTGGATAAAGTAATTGTGTTTAAGGCGCTCACAAAACAAGAAGCAAACAAGATTCTTGACCTTCAGCTGGCTGAACTGGGCAAGCGCCTGGGCCACAAGGGAATTGGCGTGAGCCTCCAGCCGGCGGCCAAGCGCATCTTGTTGGATAAAGGTTACGATGCCGCCAACGGGGTACGACCTCTGCGACGCATTATCCAAGATTTGGTTGAGGACGAAATTGCCGACGGTTTGCTGGACGAACGCTATGCTAAAGGTGATATCATAAAGGTATCAACTAGCAAGGGCGAGTTGGTCTTTACGCCAACGTCCGGGTAAAAAACGTAGGGTACAAACACTGGTGAACAACAACTTTGGCAAAACAGTAATCAGGTTTGTCCTCGTTGTTCTTGTTATTCTAGGAGCCGCCTGGGTGGTTGTGAACCGCCAGGCGGTTATTGATTGGGCGAGACTCTTAACCTATACGCCGAGCGCAGAGGTAAAGGCGCTTGCTGACAATACACAGCTTGAGCAGGGCGCGCGTAACCTCTTTTACGCCTCTGACCCGCAGGTTCAGGACAGCGCAACGTTTAACGCCTCGTGCTCGTCAAACGAGCAGACAATTGTGCTGGGTTGCTACAAGGCGCAGCGAATCTATTTGTATAACATCAAAGACGAACGCTTCAACGGCATCAAGGAAGTTACGGCTGCGCACGAGATGCTGCACGCAGCTTACGAACGTATGGATAATGCCGAAAAGACCAGGGTTAATAACCTCCTCAAGCCCCTCGTCGAAAACATGAAAGACGCACGTTTGCTCGAATTAGTTAAGCTCTACAACGAGACCGAGCCGGGTGAGCTGTATAACGAAATGCATTCCATTCTGGGCACTGAGGTCGCCGAACTGACACCTGAGCTCGAGACCTACTACAAGCAGTACTTTAAAGACCGCAGTATTGTGGCGCGATACGCTGGGCAGTATCAAGCGATTTTTACTGAGTCAAAGAACAAAATCGAAGAGTACGACCGCCAACTTGGGAATCTCAAACCGCAAATCGATCAAAACAACTCTACCTTGCAGCGTATGCAGGGGGAGTTAGCATCGCAGAATAATCAGTTGAATCAGTACCGATCTCGTAATCAGATTCAGCAATATAACGAGCTTGTGCCAAGTTATAACGCCGAAGTTGCCGAGTTTAACGCCTTAATTGAGACCACGAGGGACCTTGTGTCGACGTACAACAAACTCGTTGAGGAGCGCAACAACCAGGTTGCGGCTCAGACCAACCTGTACGATAGTATCAACAGCAACTATCAGCCTGCGACTAAGAATTAATACCGAAGGACTCGACCGTGCCTAAAAAGCCAACCAGCCAGTTTGTTTGCCAACAATGTAGCGCCAGCTTTACCAAATGGGCCGGCCGCTGCGAAAACTGTGGCGCGTGGAATAGTTTGGTTGAGCAAGCCGCACCAACAGGGTCGACGGTTGTCGCAACAAGCAAAGGCCGTCCGCTGGATGCCAAGCCAATCACAGAAGTAGTGCCCAGCAGCGCCAAGGGTCGCATTACGACCGGCATGAACGATGTTGATGCTGTTTTGGGCGGCGGCATTGTCCCCGCCAGTGTCGTGCTAATTGCTGGCCAGCCTGGTATTGGTAAATCAACAGTGCTGATGCAAATCGGGCACGAGGTCAGCAAAGACCGCAAAGTGCTGTACGTCAGTGGTGAGGAGTCTGCCGGTCAGGTGAAAGTCCGCGCTGACCGATTGGGCGCGGAGCATGCCAATCTGCACTTGGCTTCATCGACGTCAGCTGACGATATCGCGGCAACCATCGCCGCAAATACCTACGAGCTCGTCATTGTCGACTCCATTCAGACGCTTGTAATGAACGATATTGCGTCAGCAGCCGGTAGCGTGAGTCAGATCACTAATTCGTCTAACCTTTTGACCCAGGCCGCCAAGAAGACCGACACGGCGCTGATTATCGTTGGGCACGTGACAAAAGAGGGCAGTATCGCCGGCCCGAAGATCCTCGAACACATGGTTGATGTTGTCGTGAACCTCGAAGGCGACCGTTATGGTGGCTTCAAGATGATGCGCGCTATCAAGAACCGCTATGGCTCAACAAGTGAAGTTGGAATCTTCGAGATGGACGATAGTGGCCTGAAGCCTGTCGAGAACCCATCTGCGGCGCTGCTAGAAGAGCGCACAACAAGCGATGGCGCGGTCATATTTGCTACCATGGAAGGCAACCGACCTCTGTTGGTTGAGATACAGGCTCTTGTAAATAAGACGCATTTCGGGTATCCTAAACGCACGGCATCAGGTTTTGACCTGAATAGGCTAAACGTTCTTGTCGCAGTGTTAGAGCGACGAACGAAGTTGAACTTATCAGATAGCGATATCTATATCAACGTTGTCGGAGGGATAAAGTTACAAGACCCCGCAGCGGACCTCGCAGTTTGTATGGCGATTGCCTCGGCTAGCAAAGAAATGCAGCTCGACGCAAAAGCGGTCGTCTTCGGAGAGGTGGGCCTGAGTGGTGAAATCCGCTCCGTAACTCACACCGACCGACGCACAGCCGAAGCCAAGAAACTCGGCTTCACATACGCTATCGGGCCAAAAAGTTCGACCAAGACATCATTTCTCAAGCCTACCGCGTCAGTCCGTGATGCCCTAAATACTTATTTACAAAGGACGTGAACCACATATGTTTGAAACGTATGACACACGCCAGGAGAACCAAAATAATATGAATCCTTTTAGACGTCGCTCCGAGCAGAGCCAATCTGTTGTATTGGACACGAGCGGCATTATCGACGGTCGAATCGTCGAGATCGCCAAGGCCGGCTTTGTGCCGCAGAATGTTGTGGTGCCACAGTTTGTGATTGCCGAACTTCAGTTCCTCGCCGACCATGGTGACACGCACAAGCGCGAACGTGCCCGTTATGGCCTAGATATCATCCGCGAATTGCAGGATGTTCGCCGCATCGAAGTTACTATCGCTCGAGAGAAGTTCGAGGACATCCGCGAAGTTGACGACAAGCTTGTCGCTCTCGCAGTCCAGAACGGCGCGTACCTCTATACAACCGACTTCAACCTCAACAAGGTTGCGCAGATCGAGGGCGTAAGCGTTCTGAACGTGAACGAACTCGCACACGCGCTTCGACCAAACCTTCTGCCGGGCGAACGCGTTAGCATTAAGCTGACTCAGGTCGGCCAAGACAAGACACAAGGTGTGGGTTACCTCGGTGACGGCACGATGGTTGTTGTTGAACAGGCAAGCCGCTATGTTGGCCAGCAGGTTCAGGCGACATGCACTCGTATCCTTCAGACTCAGGCCGGCAAGATGATGTTTGCAACGCTTGCAAACGCGCCTGCCATCCAGGAACCTGCCCGTGCCCCTCGCAGCGAGCAAAAGGCCGTACAGGCCCCCGCAGCAGCTCAGAGCGACGGCCAAAGCGCTGGTGGCACACGCCGCCGCCGTGGTGGTCGTGGTGGTCAGAGTCGCCAAAACGACAAGCCACAGGCTCAGCCGCAGCAACAGCAGGCGCCAGCTCAATCAAGCCAGCCAAAGCCTCCTCGTCAGCAGCCGCAGCGCGCACAAAGCCAGCAGAAGCCTCAGCAAGCTCCAAAACAGCAGCCTGCGCAGCGTCGCGGTGGCAACAAGCGTCGTATCTCACCAGAAGATTCACTGCTCGCTACACTCAGCGAACTCGACAACAAATAGATATAAGTTCAATCCGAACGAAGCCCGAAGGCCGCTAGAGAAATCTAGCGGCCTGTTGTTGCAACGATGTTTCGGAGGCTCCAGCTGCGGCTGTTGTTGGCCGCGGTGCTGGATGGGATGGATACTACGACGTTGAGTGTCTTTGTGTCGCTGGCGGTGTAGAAACCTTGGTCGGTGATAGTTGCTACAATCGCTTTGCTGCCCGCAGTAGTGAAGGTGTACTCGACAGTGACGGAGCCGGCACTTGTCATGGCTTGGTCGGTGACCTGTTGGCCGTCAGCGGTAATACTGAGCGACTGGAGGCCGAACGTGCCTTGATTTACTGACGCCGTGATCTTGTACTTACCTGGGCCGGCTGGTTGGGTTGTGACAGATACGAATGGCTTGACGTCTTCACACTTGTGCGAGCTGTCGTCGGCATTAGCGTCATAGCCGTCAGGGGCGCTGTAGGTCTTCTTCTTTTCGTCGAGTGGGTCAGTGATGACCTGAACGGTCAGCTCAACCTTAGCGGCATCAGGCGTACAGTTGGTTGCCTTCTTCTTGGACACCTTGTCAAATGTCATCTTTACGCCACCGGCATCCTTTGGCTTGACGTACCATGATGGCCAGATGTCAGTTTTGCCATTAACGGTGAGCGTCTGGATACCTGATGGCTTTGTGAACCAGTCGCCGAGCTTGTATTGACCTTCGCCAACAAGAACGTTCTTGTGCGCGTCGCTCATAAACTGCCCCATGACGGTGCCTGGTACTGGGCCGGAGATCGAGCGGAGCGGTCCGCCGTCGTGGCGACCCATCCATACGCCGGTTGCTAGGCGGGTTGAGTATGCCATCATCCAGTTATCTTTCGCGTGGCCGTTGCCATCGTCCGTTGTACCAGTCTTGGTGCTTGTCTTGACGCCTGAGATGTTCTCGCCAATTGGGTTCGGGCCAAAGACTCGTGTGCGGGCTGAAGGGTCGGTCAGGATGTCGGTGATCATGTAGGCGACCTGTGGGTCCATGACTCGCTTTGACTCGTCCTTCCACTGCTTGATGGTTTGGTTTTGGGCGTTCTTAACTTCCAGGATGTAGCTTTCCTTTTTGTAGACACCGCCACGAGCGATCGATGCATATGCATTGGTGTGCTCGACCTGGCGGACGTGACAGCCACCAATGGCAGCACTCAAGCCGTAGTCTTCGCCAATACAGTAGCTGTGGTCGCCCATATCTTTGGAAAGTTTGATAACGTTGTCGATGCCCGAGATGTACGCAGCTTGGACGGCAGGCGGGTTACGTGAGTTACCCAGGGATTCGCGGATGGTGATGTTGCCAAAGAAGCGGCCATCGTAGTTGTAGAGTTTGTTCTTGTAGATATCACTAATGTCTTTGTCGGGCAGGATGCTACCTGGGCCGTAGTTGGTGCCAGGGCGCTGCGCAAACAGCTGGCCGTAGTCAAATACCTTAATAGATGAACCAGGCTGCAACAGCGCGGTCGCTGCGTTCACGGCGCCGTACTCTTTGTTGCTGAAGTCATGGCTACCGACCATCGCGACAACCTGACCGGTCGGCACATCGATGGATGTCAGGGCGATATTGTCGGCGCCGTTGATGTTCTTGCCAGGGGCGAGGTATTTATCGTAGGCGTCGTTGACGGACTTTTCGGCAGCTTGCTGAACTTTCCAATCCAGTGTTGTTTTGACGGTGAGGCCGCCTTCACGCACTAACTTCTGGCCGAATTCTTTTTCGAGCTGTGAGCGAACTTCAAGGACAAAGTGAGGTGCCTTGATGTTTTCAGTGCTGGAGATTTCAGGCTTGATTGTGTCGAGGACGGCGAGCTTTTTAGTCTCGTCAGCTTCCTTTTTGGTGATGTAGCCTTGCTCGGCCATCGCTTCGAGCACGAGCGCTTGGCGGTCTAGGAGTGACTTGTTGTAGTCGACATTGTATGGGTTGTAGACGCTTGGGTTCTGCGGGATAGCGGCTAGCAATGATGCTTCGGCGAGGCTCAGGTCTTTGGCAGATTTACCGAAGTATGACTGTGCAGCGGACTCAACACCGTTGCGGCGACCACCGTAAGGCGACTCGTTGAGGTACAGCGTGAGGATTTGATCCTTGTTGTACATACGTTCAACTTCGAGTGCCAGGATGATCTCTTTAATCTTGCGAGGGATACCGCCCAAACCGCGGTTCTGTGATTCGTCGCTAAAGAACACTTGCTTTACGAGCTGCTGCGTTAGCGTCGAACCACCTTGCGTATTACCGCCGGTGACGTTCGTGAAGACCGCTCGGAATGTGCCCGTCATGCTTACGCCAGGGTGCTTGTAGAAGTCTTTGTCCTCAATAGAGACAGTCGCTTGCTTCATGTAGCTACTGATGTCTTTGGAGTCAACAACAAGGCGATAGTTGCCGTCGCCCTTGTCTTCCCATAGCAGCTCGCCATTGCGGTCGTAGTAGCGAGTGACAGAGGTCTGAACCCGCTTGGCTAGCTCTGACGGACGAATGGCATCGAGCTCATTGCGGAAGTACGCAAACAGGGCTGCAATAAAGATAGCCAATATAACAAGACCAACGCCGGCCAGCTTGAGCAGCATAATTGCTCCCTCGCGGCTGAACCAGTAGCGCAAGACGCGCTTAGGGTGCATTCGGTACAGGAAACGCTTGAGAGGCTGCTTTGGAAGGGTAGCGAGGTACTCGGCTTTACGTCGAGATTTCGCGTCGGCTTTTGTTTTGCGACGTGCAACTAAATTAGAGTACACGCTTAGCCCAGGCACGCGCCGTTGCTTCTTCATAGGTCTCTATCCGTCTCCTTAAACCATTAGCAAATCTATGCACCATTATAGCATTGGTCTTCGTTTGCGAAGGTATTTTCGTTATAATTGAGATTAAGCTAAATTGATAGTCTAATAAGGAAAACGCAATGACACTTTCAGAGGAACTGACCTGGCGTGGTTTTGTAAATCAAACCACCTTCAAGGATATTACCGAGCTAGACAAGGCTCCTCTGACTTTCTATTGGGGCGTTGACCCAAGCGCGGCGTCTATGACTGTCGGTAATCTTGCGATGGCGATGATGGTTCGCCACTTTATTAACCACGGCCACAAGGCAATTCTGCTGGTTGGCGGAGCCACGGGCGTGATTGGCGACCCAGATGGCAAAGCACAAGAGCGTAACCTCAAGAGTCTCGAGGAAATTGCCAAGAACAAAGCCGGTATTACGGCGCAGTACCGTCAGATTTTTGCCGGTCAGGATTTTGAGATCGTCGACAACTACGACTGGTTTAAAGAGATTAATTATTTAGACTTCCTCCGTAGTGTTGGCAAGCACTTGTCTATGACGCAGCTGCTTGACCGCGAATTTGTGCAGAGCCGCATTGGTAAGGGTGGTGCCGGTATTAGCTACGCCGAGTTCAGCTACTCGCTGATTCAGGGTTACGACTTTTTGCATCTCTTCCGCGAGAAGGGCGCCACGCTTCAGGTGGCAGGTGCTGACCAGTGGGGCAACAGCCTCTCGGGCGTTGAGCTGATTCGCAAACTCGAGGGCAAAGAATCTCACGTTTGGACTGGCCCGCTTGTGGTCAATAAGTCGACCGGCATTAAGTTTGGTAAGTCAGAGGCTGGCGCGGTGTGGGTGGATGCCGAACAGACATCTGTTTTTGACTACTACCAGTTCTGGCTCAACTCTGACGACGCCGGTGTTATTGAGTACATGAAGTTCTATACCTTTCTATCTAAGGAAGAAATCGACGACTACGAGCGACAGCTGAAGGAAAACCCATCCGAACGCGCTGCACAGAAGGCACTGGCCTACGAAGCAACCAAGATTGTTCACGGCCAAGAGAAAGCCGATGCTGCCGTTGAGGCCACAAAGCAACTCTTTGCTGGTGGTGGCAGCGAGCTGACGCCAACTGTGACGATCGAACCAGGCACATACGCCGTCGCCGAACTCGTCGTTAAGGCTGGTCTTGCCACAAGCAACTCCGAAGCTCGACGTCTGTTCGAACAGGGTGGAATCAAGCTGAACCAACAGAAGGTTTCTGAGCCTGAAGTGACCGTCGCATCTGGCGACCTACTGCAAGTCGGCAAGCGCAAGTTTGCCAAGATTGCCTAATACTGAAAATCGCTGGAGGGGGAGAATGAAACTAGACACGCCAATCGCCCAGATTAAGGGCGTCGGGGATGCGACCGCTGAAAAGTTGGCCGTGCTTGGCGTGCAGACGGTCGAGGATATGATTTACCTCTTCCCGCGGAAGTACGATGATTTCAGTAAAGTCATCAAGATTATTGATGTCGCGCCTGGCAACGTGACGCTCAAAGCGAAAGTAGAAGCGGTCGTTGGCCGCTATGTTAAGCGCCGAATGCATATCACCGAGGCGATTTTGGATGACGGAACAGCCAAGACAAAAGCGGTGTGGTTTAACCAGCCGTACCGAGCCGAGCAGCTGAAAAAAGGCGAGGAGTTTTACTTCTCGGGTAATTACGAGCTGTCACGCAGTAGCTATGTCCTTAATAATCCATCAACGGAGAAGGCAAGCGACTTTGCAGTCAGCACGGCGCGAATTGTGCCGATCTATCCGGAGACGAAGGGGCTCAAATCGTTCAGATTGCGCCGTATCCTTAAGGAGCTTTTGCCGGTCATTCGAATGATGCCCGAGACGCTGCCCGCGGATGTTATTAAGAGTGAGAAACTGGTGAGTCTGGCGGACGCATTAGAGGTACTGCACTTTCCAGAGACAACCGAAAAGCTCAAAGAAGCACGAGAGCGCATCGCGTTTGAAGAAGTCCTGGAACTCATAACCGCTGCATTGCTCAACAAGCAAGATATTGGTGCGTTGGCCGGCTACCACATACCATTCGATAAGGAAGCTGCGCAGGTCTTTACGAGTAAGCTGCCGTTCACGATGACGAATGCACAAAAGCGCGCAGCGTGGGAGGTCTTTAAAGACTTTGAGGAAGCTTCACCGATGAACCGTCTACTACAGGGCGACGTTGGTTCTGGCAAAACAGTTGTTGCGGCAATGGCGGCGTACATTGCGGCTAGGGCCGGCTACCAAACGGCGTTTATGGCACCGACGGAAATTTTGGCGTCGCAGCATGCCGAGACCGTTGCCAAGTTGCTTGAACCGCTCGGTGTGCGAGTCGGTTTGCTGATTGGCTCTATCAAGACTGCGGCCAAGAGACAGCTGCAAGAGCATATTGAAGCCGGCGATCTCGACGTCGTCATCGGCACGCACGCACTGATTCAGCGCCACAGCCAATTCAGCAAGCTCGGCCTTGTTGTTGTGGACGAGCAACACCGCTTTGGCGTGGCTCAACGCGCAGAGTTGCTCGGCCGCTCGCACCACATGCCGCATCTGCTCAGCATGACCGCAACGCCAATTCCGCGTAGCTTGCAGCTGACACTGTACGGTGAGCTCGAAGTTTCTATCCTCGATGAGTTACCAAAGGGTCGCCAGCCCATCGTCACAAAGCTATATTCCGGCGTGACGCGTAAAGGAATGTACAAAGAAATTGACGCGCAAATGGCCGCTGGTCGCCAGGCCTACGTTGTCTGCCCGGTTATTGGCGAGGGCGCAATGGCGGAACTCAAGAGCGTCGAAACCGAGTTCGAACGCCTCAAAAACGAAGTATTCACGCACCGCAAACTTGCCAAGCTCCATGGCAAGATGAAGCCAGAAGAAAAAGATGACGTCATGCGGCGCTTCAAAGCCGGCGAGTTCGACATGCTTGTCGCCACAACGGTCGTTGAGGTCGGCGTTGACGTCCCTAACGCTACAATTATGCTCATCGAAGGCGCCGAACGCTTTGGTTTGGCGCAGCTGCATCAGCTGCGTGGACGCGTTGGGCGCGGCGAACATCAAAGCTTTTGCTATCTTGTCCCAAGCGAGGGCAAGAAACCAAGCGAGCGCTTATACGAGTTAGAGAAGTCGCAGGATGGGTTCTACCTGGCAGAAGTTGACCTCCGTTTGCGTGGCCCAGGCGAAATTTATGGCCGCATGCAGCATGGTGTTTTGAACCTTCGCGTTGCCAATCTGACCGATGTTAAGTTGCTCAAGCGCGCACGTGCCGCCGCTGATAAACTTCTGAGTCATGACGCTAATCTGGTACAATACAAACAGTTTTATAAGCACGTCGCCAGATATCGCGGCTTGACGTCACTCAACTAGAAACATTTGTAAACATGTATTCGGGCACCACATTTCGAGACAGTTCGGGCAATCTGCTGGGCGCACACCAGAAGATTGACCGTGTTGCTCGTATTGCTCTAGAGAAAGCTCTGCCGGATACGCCGTTCCCGGGCATTCGCGATATTTTGCACTTTGAAGGCAAGAACGGCCCGGATGGTATTAAGCGTAAATCCCCGGCCAAAGACGAACCATGGCATTATATTGATCCCTTGAACCTCAGCGATACAGCGCTCCTAGAGATGATTCAGGAGCATCACGACAACCTCGTGAGGGCTTTGCGTCGCCAAAGCTACGAAAAGGCTGCGTTTGAGGCTGCGTGGCTGGCGCACGCTATCGTTGACGGCCTCACGCCAGCCCATCATTACCCGCTCAGTGAGAAGATCGAGGAATTATGGGGTCGGCCTAAAGAAGAACGCACGTCGATCCGTGACAAGAACATTATCCGCGGCGAAGGCTATCGCGACACCGTGTCTCGTAACTGGCAGTACTGGGGCGCAAAGGGCATCATGACGACGCACGGCCTCTTTGAGTGGGGCTTTGCAGTCACAATCGCGCCGCTCAAGCTCAGCAAGGGCCACCCGAACGGCAATGACCTCATCCGTGTCCGCAGCGAGGGCGTAATCCCTATGTACAAAGAGGCTATTCAGCATGTCTACGGCCTAAAGATGTATGAGCGCTTTCAGAAGCGTGGCTGGACACGCCTATTGGCCAAACAGACTCGCGAGGACTTAGCGCCGCTGATTGTTCGCGCTGTTGCGCTTGCGTGGTACAGCGCTGCGTACAAGGCATATGGCGGCAAGAAATGAGAATGCGCGTTATTGCCGGTGAGTTGGGTGGGCGATTCTTTGCGGGGCCAGATTCCACGGCGACGCACCCGATGGCCGAACGCGTCCGCGGAGCGATGTTTAACGCACTCGGTGACATCGAAGGCCTAACAGTTCTTGACGCCTTTGCTGGTAGCGGCGCATTGGCGTTTGAGGCTATTAGTCGCGGCGCAAAATCGGTCGTCGTGGTTGAGCGTGACAAGCGAGCTCAGCGAATTATTGCCGAAAATATTA
>DATEFF010000054.1:0-7687 GCA_035280785.1 Saccharimonadales bacterium (SeqCode) | reverse complement strand
GCCAAAACGGTATCGAGCGTGCCGATTGTAATGGTGCGCTGCGCAATGAGTCTCTGGCCGCCATCCAAGCTGAGGCAGACAAAATACTCCTGCTGCTTGGCGCGGATATCCGAGATGCGCGTCAGTACATCCTGCATTGTCCGTAGCGGCTCGACGTCACGCACCAGGTGGCGCTTGGCGAGCTCCAGTGACGCCAAAATTTTACCGGCGGTCGCGGTGCTTACGCCGTGCAGCGCGCTCAAAGATTCTAGGCTAATTGACTCCGTGCCTTTCTGGAGTAACTTTTGCACCTGTCTCGCTATCTGCCCAACATCTGCGCCAGCCGTTCCGCTGCCGATCATGACCTCAAGCAGTTCAAAATCCGACAGCGCAGCCTGGCCCTTGCGCTGCAACTTTTCGCGCGGTCGATCGATTGTTGGTATCTGGTGTATTAGTCGTCTCTTCGGCATTTGGCAGGATTGTAGCACTAGTTGGGTCGAATGTGTAAAGGTTTATACTAAAAGTATGAAAGTCACCAGATATCCACAGTCCTGCTTGCTTTTGGAGAAGGACGGCCATCGAGTTGTTATCGACCCGGGGATGCATTTTCTAGAGACGCACCAGATAGACGAGTTGGATGGAGCGGAGGCGGTGCTGTACACCCACCAGCATCCTGACCACTACGAGCCAAAAATCGCTGAGGCCTTGCTGGCGAAGGGCGTGGCGGTATATGCTAACGCCGCGACGGCCGAGTTGATCGGCGCGGATAAGGTGACGACGGTTGCAGACGGGCAGACATTTAGTGCTGCTGGTTTTGAGGTTGTTGCCCGTGAGCTACCGCACTGTTTGCTTCCAGATGGCAGCGAAGGCCCGCAGAACACCGGCTATGTTGTTGACGGAATATTCTTTGACCCAGGCGACGGCAAAGATATCGACGACCTGCAAGTTGCTAATATGGCGCTGCCAATTACCGGTCCGGACATTAGCATGCTGGACGCATTTAACTTTGCAGAGAAGCTGGGTGTGAAGGTTGCAATTCCGGTGCATTACCGCTGGATGGGCGCCGACGCCGATACGTACAAACAATTCGCCCGTAGCCGACCCTTTGAGGTCCGTGTGTTGGCCGACGGCGAAACAACGGAGATTGAATAGTGGACTATAACAAAATTGCAACTGAAGCCTCGCGCATCGCGAAGCTTGCCGGTAAGTTTATGCTCGGCGCGGCCGGTGAGACGCAGCAAACCGACAAGACCAACCGCAAAGACTTTGTAACAGTCGCCGACATCAAGTCGCAGAACATTATTGTGGATGAGCTCAACAAAGTCTTCCCCGGTGTGACGGTCCTGTCAGAGGAGCATCCCGAGGCGGCGCGAGCGGCAATGTACGAGGATGACTTTACTGGCTTCGTGATCGACCCGATTGACGGTACCTACAACTTCAAGCGCGATATGCGCGAGTCGGCGATATCGATCGGATACATCGAGCACGGCACACCCAAGGCCGGCGTTGTTTACGACCCATACAAGGACGAGCTATATAGTGCGGTAGTAGGGCAGGGCGCCTTCCGAAATGACAAACCTATCAGCGTGTCGACGCAGGCTGACCTCGAGGCCGCAAGCATCTCCACAAGCAACAGCTATGACGATGCCGCAATGGCACGAAACATCCGTCGACACCTAGCAATCTACGAACAGACAGGCGTGATGCCATGGACGAACTGCCCAGGCAGCGGCGTGTTGATCCTTAGCTACGTGGCCTGTGGTCGGTTCGACATTTACCACCACAATGGGCTCAAGCCTTGGGACAACGCTGCGGCATTCTTGATAATCCGCGAAGCTGGCGGCGTTGTGCATACGCTGGATGGGCACGAGGCTTCGTTCACGTCCGCAACGGTATTGGCGGGTCCACAAAAGCTTGTCGAACTCCTCGAGAAGACGTTCGCTAAAGTCGACCCCCAGCTGCTGACTTAAGGTGAATGGGGTATAATCAACCTACGTATGAGTAAAAAGCCCTTACCTCTGTTATTTCCCAAGCGCTTTTTCTGGGGTGTGTCGACATCGGCACACCAAGTCGAAGGTGGGAACCACAACCAATGGACGGTCTGGGAGCTAGAGAACGCCAACGCATTGGCGAAACAAGCTCCGTATCAGGCCAAGTATTTGCCAAAATGGGACGATATCGAGCCCGAAGCGACTGACCCGCACAACTACGTGTCAGGCGACGCTGTGGGGCACTACAAGATGTACGAGCAAGACTTTGCCGTGACCAAGGCGATGAACATGAACGCCTTTCGGTTTAGCATTGAATGGTCGCGCATCGAGCCGCAAGAAGGCGCCTGGAGCGTCGAAGCCATCCAGCATTACAAAGATTATCTTGCCGCCATGAAGGCAAAAGGCCTCGAACCCTTTGTGACGCTGTGGCACTGGACGATGCCAGAGTGGTTCGTGCAAAAGGGTGGGTTCGAGAAGCGTGCTAACGTGAAGTACTTTGTGCGCTTTGCCGAGAAGGTGATACAAGAGTTGGGCAAAGACTTCCGCTACATCATTACTATCAACGAGCCCGACACGTACATCGCCCAAGGCTACATCGTTGGCAACTGGCCGCCAATGCAGCAGAAGAAGCTGAAGGCGTTGTGGGTGTATCTGAACCTCGCGAAGGCACACCGTGATGTCTACAAGGTCGCAAAGGCTCGCTCGCGCCGATTTATCGTGGGCATGTCTAAAAACTCGGTGCATCAGTATGCTGGCGACGACGCGCTGCTTAGTAAGGTTTCTGCGGCCGTATCGACGTGGGGCGCGGATTACTTCTTCCTCAACCGCATCAAGCGCAAGATGGATTTTATTGGCGTGAACTATTACTTCACTAATCGTTTCTTGGGGTACAAAGTTCATAACCCCAACGAGAAGCAGAGCGACCTGGGCTGGGACATGCAGCCGCAGAATATCGAGTTTGTTCTGGAGCGACTGTGGAACAAATACAAGCTGCCAATTATCGTGACTGAAAATGGTGTTGCTGACCGCGACGACGAGCACCGCAAATGGTGGATTAGCCAGACGTTAGTCGGCATGCACAAGGCGCTTCAAAAAGGTGTGAAGCTCGAAGGCTACATGCACTGGAGTCTGCTAGATAACTTTGAGTGGGCCAGTGGATTTTGGCCACGATTTGGTCTGATTGCTGTGGATCGCAAAACAAAAAAGCGCGTTCCAAGGGAAAGCGCTAAGTGGTTTGCCAAGCTTCTGAAACAGATACGAGAAGGCTAGGGAAGTGGAAAACCTTGGGGTAAAAATAGTCGTAATTGGTGGAGGCACCGGAAGCTTTACGCTTCTGAACGCCCTCAAGCATTATATACATACCGTGACGGCGCTTGTCAACATGGCGGACGACGGTGGCAGCACCGGGCAGCTGCGCGACGAACTGGGCGTGTTGCCGCCGGGCGACATTCGCCAGTGCCTCGTGGCTCTGTCTCGCTCCAGCGATACGATGCGCGAACTGTTTAATTATCGCTTCCCAGAAGGTACATTTGCCGGACATTCGTTCGGCAATTTGTTTTTGACGGCTGTAGAAAAGATGACCGATAACTTTGGCGAGGCAGTAGAGCTGGCGAGCCAGGTCCTGAACATCACTGGCAAAGTCGTGCCCATCACCATGGACAAAATCACGCTGGTGATCGAGCACTCGGACAGCACTGTCATGCGCGGGGAGTTCCAGATTGCGCACGCCGATTTTGGCAGCCAAACTCGCCCAACGGTCAGGTTGGAGCCGCATGCGCTGATTAGCCCGGCTGCCCGCGACGCGATTATCGAAGCTGACTTGGTCGTCATTGCGCCCGGCAACCTGTACGGCTCGATTGCTCCAGCGCTTGTCGTTGAGGGCGTCAGTGAGGCGCTGGCGATGTCTGCCGCCAAGAAGATTTACGTCTGTAACCTCGTGACAAAGCCAGGCCAGACCGATGACTTTAAGGTTAACGACTTCGCCGATGAGATCGAGCGATTTATGGGTGGCGGTGTTGAGCTGGACTATGTGCTATACAACAACGCCAAGCCCGATGAGGAACTTCTGCAAAAGTACGCCAAAGACCGCGAATATTGGGTTGGCTTTGACAAAACCACCTTGGCCGAGCAACACTATAAAGCGATAGGCGGTGACTTTGTCTCCAGGCAAATCTGGCAGCCAACCGCCAAGGTTGATCCAATCGCGAGCGCACGCACGCTGATCCGCCACGATGCCGACAAAGTTTCCCGCGCAATAATGAAGATATATTTTAGTTAAGATGACACAGCAAAAACCGATTCTGTTTGTAGATTTTGATCGCACACTTTTTGACACAGCCAGCTTTACCGTAAAGCTATGGGAAGCCGTCGCCAAGCGCTACGGCCTCGACGTCGAGAAGGCAAAAGCCGAGGGGCAGCAGTACTTTAACTACGTTGGCAAACTATACGACTATGATTTTTTTGCCCACATGCGCCGGCTGACTGGGCTCTCTGACGCCCTGATTGCTGACGCGGTCCGAGAGGATCTGGCCGGTCAGGACTTCCGCTACCCTGACAGCGCTGAGGCTTTTGTCTGGCTAGAGGCTGGCCACGATGTGCGCATTCTGACGTTTGGCAACGAGCCGTATCAGCGGCTTAAGCTATCGCTTGCGCCGGAATTTTTGAATTTACCAATCATGATCATTCGCGAGTCAAAGGCTGACTATCTGGGCTGGGCACACGCTGCACAACAGGGGTGGCTAGTGGACGACAAGCCTGACCAGCGCCTGCCAATTGGCTTTAAAGAGATCAACCTTAACCGCACATCGAATTTGCCAGTCGCTCAGCAAAACGGGTATGTTATAGTCAACAGTCTAAAGCACGTAAGGAATATCCTATGAAATGCACGAAAGCGATTATTGCTGTTGGCGGATTTGGCACACGCTGGCTGCCGATTACCAAATCAATCGAGAAGTGTATGCTGCCTGTTGGCAACAAACCGGTTATCGACTACATTGTTGACGACGCAATCGCAGCAGGGATAACCGACTTTTATTTTGTCGTAGGCGAACAGAGCGCACAGATTCGTAACTACTACGGCGACAACGAAGCAATCTACAAACATCTCGAGACAAAGGGCAAGACGAAAGAGCTCGAGAGCCTTAAGAAATTAAGCTCAAAAGCAAACTTCCATTTTGTGGTTCAGAGTCCAAGCCTGCCATACGGTACGGCAGTGCCTGTAATGCTGTGCGAGCAGTTTGTGGAGCCCGGCGAGCAAGTTCTTGTGATTATGGGTGATCAATTCGTCTACAACAAGGACGGCAGCTCGGAAGTTGCGCATCTGTTGCAGCAAGTCGAAGACAGCGGCGCGACATCTGGTATGGGCGTTGTGCATGTTCCGAAGGAAGAAGTCCACAAGTACGGCATTGTTGAGGTTGAGCGCCACGACGGCAAGCAATTCTTTAAGCGTATTGTGGAGAAGCCAAAGCCAGAGGAAGCGCAGAGCACGTTCAACAACCTCAGCCTATACATCTTTGACAGTGAGATGTTTGGCTGTTTGCAGCACATTAAGCCTACAAATGGTGAGTACTATGTGACCGACGCGCTTAATATCTATGTTGGTAACCTTGGCAAGCAGCTTGCGGTTGTCACGACAAAGGGCGAGTACCTCGACTGTGGAACAGTGGATGGATGGTTGCATGCTAACCAGTTTATGGCCTCGCATTTGTCTAAGTCTTGACATAGCGTAATGCTTATGCTAATGTAAACCTATCATGAACGCAAAAACAAACACCAGCGTCAAAGAAACCAAAACAACTAAGAAGGCAGAAGCTGTATCACCAGAATTCGTCGTGAAGCAGCTGAGCAATGACGTTCGCAACTCGGTTCTCGTTGTGTCTGTCCTGGTCAACCTGTTCTTTCTGATTGGTTGGCTCGTAATTCAGGTTTCAACCCGATACGACGCTGCATTGATCAACTACTTGCAAAATAAATAATAATTTCATTGTTGTCGCCGGGCGGCCACATCCCATGAGTTCTCGTGGGTTGTGGCCGCCCTTGCGTTTCGGCTGGTCAGGCCGAGTAGCGCTCCCGAAGGCGCGCGATCTGCTCGTTGGACAGGCCCGAGATCCGGACCATGCCGGCCGGCAGGACCGTGACGTGCGCGTCGGCGTTGACGCCCAGCGTCGCGTTCAGCGCCCGCCCGATGGCCGTCTTGTAGCGGGTGAGCATCTGCTGCTCCTTGCCGCCGTAGCCGAGCGCCTCGACGAAGACGGCGCGCGTGCGAGCGTCAGCGTTGTGGCTCACGTAGAAGCCCGCCTTGCTGACGGTGCTGCCTTGGCCCGTCTGTTCGGCCTCGGTGAGGCCCGGTGCGGCCCGGAGGATGAACTTGACCACGCCCGAGAGGACGGTGATCGGGTTCTGTGTTCCTCCGTCGCCGGTGCCTGTGGATGATGCCATGTTGCACGCTCCCATGCAGGGTAGGGACTTGCAGGACCAGACAATATTATGCCTATAAGTCAATAATAGTCAATAGGGGTGGGAAAATCATTGTCCACAGAAGTGTGGAAAACCACCCTCCCGGGTGCGAATAAGCTGAGTAAAAACACTTGCAGTGGGTAATGGTGGGTAGTAGACTGATGTCAGTGGGTAGCGGTGGGTAACCAACCGCACAAAGAAACAAAAACCACTGCACAAAAAACAATCAAACGATGGCCACAATAGATTACTTTGAGAGGAAGCTCGACGAGAAGCGTCGGTTAACTATCCCGACAGAGCTTCGCGAAGAGTTTTCCAGCGGAGTAGTCATTACCCGTGGCTTTCGGAACTACCTACACCTTTACCCAAAAGCGGTGTGGGACCAACTGGTCGAACCTGAACTGAAGGGAAGTATCCTGGACGAAAAGGTAGCCGACTTGAATGTACAGTTCCGATCCGGCAAAACAGATGCTGCTATGGACCAAAAACAAGGTCGCATTACCCTCGAGCAACATCTATGCGAATTCGCCGGCATCAACAAATCTGTCACAGCCGTAAGGGCGGGGCAGTATTGGCGCCTTATTGCAGGCGAGTAGCAGTCTTACCTACTAGTTCTTTAACAACTCGGACAACCAACTGGAAGAAGGCCAATATTGAGGTCAACTACCCGGTAGTTAGTGGGTGGGACCTTGGAGCTAACCACCTAAATAAGCTCTTGCACATTCGTTAGTCAAAACACCTCCCAAAAAAACTCCACCTCACACATAAGTCTCTCAAACTCTTTAATGGAAAACACTTTTTAACATTTTTGATCTTCAAAAATGTACATCACAACAACTCCATTAACCACAAAAACAAAAACGCATCGAAAAAAACAAAAACACTAACTACCTGGATAGGTGACCTCAAAAAATAAAACACCACCACAACAACTCCATCTGCCTGTGCTTCTAAACGCTACGCTGGACGTACTAGCTCCAAAACAGGGTGAAACATACCTTGATTTGACAGCTGGTTACGGAGGCCATGCACGAGAAATCACGGGCCGTATTGGCGCCGCGTCTAACGCGACGTTGGTTGATAGAGATGATTTTGCGATCCAACATTTGCAAGATCTAGCAGAGAAGGGGGCACGCATTATACAAAGCGACTTTGCCTCCGCTGCTCGAGTACTCGCAAATAATGGTGAGCAGTTCGACGTCATCCTTATCGACCTCGGTGTTTCGTCACCACAATTAGACAACCAAGATAGGGGATTTAGT
>DATEFF010000053.1:0-7319 GCA_035280785.1 Saccharimonadales bacterium (SeqCode) | reverse complement strand
TGGGTATCTTTGCTCGAATGATGATTGCTTTTGCGCCTTGTTGCAGAGTGTAGCCGTCGCGCAAGGCTGCCGCTTCTTCGCTAGTGCGTACCGGCTCGTGTTCAAACTCTTCAAACCAGCAGTCGTGCTGGCGCAAGAGATCAGTAATTTGCTGATGGATAAGGTGCTCCATTTTTAGACCTCCAGTTCTTCTTCTCCATAGACAACGGCGTACCCGCCCACTTTCACGCCATTTGTTACGTCTACAAACATATTGCCGCCTTTACCTAAATCATAACCCTGAGTGACGACAAAGTTTTGTTTGTCATAGAGATTGTATTTCTTCGCGTAGCAGCCCAGAGCACCAGCCGCCACGCCAGTGACGGGGTCTTCGTTCTCGTCGGCAAGTGGATTGAACTGACGAGCAAAAAAGTCGGCGTTTGGTATAGGCGATTCGGTTGTGAACGGGTAAAACCCCCTTGCAGTTGTTGAACGACAGTAATATTTAACGCCCTCAAGGTCAGGCTTGATCGCACGCACCGCCTCCAAACTGCGCAACGGAATGAGCAACTTCGGTGTGCCAGTAGATACAACCTGTATCGGCAGATCGTCCGCAATATCGTCTTCAGCAATACTAAGCAACTTGGCGATACGGGTTTTGTCGTGCTCGACTTCGCCAAAAACAGGCTCGGTCTGCGCCATGACAATGCGACCATCTTTGTGACAAGTTACGCCTAGCAACCCAGCGCGTGTCTCTTGGGTTAGCTCTTTTTGATCTGCGCCACCCAAATCAATCAAGCCGTGCTCTAGCAAAGTGTGAAAGGTGGCAATCGTACCGTGGCCGCACAAGTCTACTTCGTGGTTTGGCGCAAAGAATCGTAAACGAAAGTCGGCTTTATCCGATGGCAGCACAAAGATTGATTCGGCAAAGCCAAGCTCTTTAGCGATGTGCTGCATCTGCTCATCGGTGAGTTGTTCAGCCTGGAGTACGACGCCAGCAGGATTACCAGCACTCTTGTCTTGGGTAAACGATTTTACGAGAATAGCCGTAGCTTTCACGCCTTAGTCTCCGATTGAAGGGTTATCTTTATCGAGTACGAAATACTCAACACTGCCGCCGCAGTATTTTTGTACAAGTTCACCAAGTTCTTGCTGCGCCTGCTTTAATTCCTCATCGGTAACAGGGTTTAGGGCTTCAAGCACAAGAATACAGTTCGTGGTGTCCTCGGTGAGAATTGTTCGAGCCACTTCACGCCAATTCCAACGGCGGCAAATAGTACCCTCGTCATCTTTGTAGATAACCTCGCCCTCGGTAGGCGCTTGCGCCTCGTCTTTTCCAAGAACAGCGACCGGATTTTCATCTGCGGCGGCATAGGTGAGGGACAAATCGCCGCGCATCTTGTCAGTATCTTCGCCACCCGCTGGGAGCATGTGCTTGAGTGAAATGTAGTTGTAAATATCTACCAGTGGGTTGATGCCGCCAACGCTACCGCCACGAGTGACCCGTTTATACAGAGCCTCGATGGAACTAGGATAGTCTTTGGCTTTGACGCCAAACTTGCGATAAGCTTCGCGCCAGGTTGCGATCTTAGGGAGTTGCGAAAGGACTGCGTCGCCGTAATCTGCTTGTAGCTTTGAGGTGAGCGCCGCTAGTTCTGGTGTAAAAGCAGAAATGTCGGCGCGGTTGTTTGTATCCTTGACGACCGTAACGGCTATACGGGGGTTATCAAAATCAATAAAAAGCTGCGGGTTTACGGACAACTTCATGTCTTAATAATACCTTATCAGATAGCCCAAACCTATTTGCCGTTGGCAAATAGGTGACTTCCCATTTGGTTACAAATGAGAAGTTCTAATTGTCCGCTTGCGGTAGCTTGGTGAGCGTCGTAGATTTGGTTGGCTCATCCGGATCATCCCCATCCTCATCAATCGGGAACCAGACTTTGCCTTTGTATTTCGGCTCAAGGATATGTTCGAGCCTGGTCGTTGCAAACTTGAGGTCTTCGTAACTTTCACGAAGCTCGTAGGCCAGGCGCTTCCGTAGACGCTTGTGTACGCTTTTGTTCTCAACGACCAACAAGATAGTAAGCGGTATGTCGCAGTGTGTTTCCCAGTCGCCACCACTGGAATAGTCCAGGTATTTTTTAATTCTTCGGATGAGTACGAAGAATGGCTGGGTATCTTCAAAAATATCAAGGAAGAAATGACGGTCAGCTTGGCCTTTGCGAATGTGTATGTAAGCGTCCTGCAGTGGATTGGGAAAAAAGTCGTACTTCTCGTAGTTGAGCTGGTTCTTGGTGAAGTAGATAAGCTCGCTTTGTTTTGGGTGCAGCGCCTTAAGTGCCAGGTATATAGCCAGTACGTTGCGGCAATGGGTAATAAAGCCTTCGGAGGCATCTTTGCTTCCGTATAGGCGCTTCATGTTGAGCGGCTCATCGGGTTTGCGCTCAATGTTTGCTGCGAATGCCCGTGCGCCTGTGGGTGTCAGATAGTAGGCTGCTGGTTTGCCTTGCAGCTTGTAGGATTTGTCATAGCGCTTAGCAATGAGGTCTTGGTCTTCGAGTATCTTCAGGCGTTTTTGTATGGCTTTGGCATTTGGCTTTGCTTGGAACTGTGCGATCTGCTCACTGCTTGCAAATCGAAAGCGGTAGAGCATTTGCAGTACTGCTACTTGTTCCTGGTTTAGTTTTTTACGGTACTTTGGTTCTAGGGTGTTTAGTTTGGCAGTTGTTAGGGTAGTTTCAGTCATGAGTTTTAGATAGGTATGGATAGTTAGCGTTGGTAATTTAGTTGTAGTTTTTTATGGATTTTAGGTTGTTCGATGTATGGCTAGTATTAGTTTTGCCAAACCCACCTACTCCTATATTTATATAGAAAGGAGAGAGGATAACAAAACTATTTTAACAGATATACGATTACAAGGTAGATTGGGTGTCGGGGGATTACTCTCTAGTTACCTTCTTGGAAGGCGATAATCCACTCCGCAAGCTCATCTTTGCCGATTAAAACGCAGTCGTTGCTGTCGGCAAGAACTTTGGCCGGGCGGCTAAATGTGCTGTTGGTGACAACCATTGAACGCTGGCAGTGGTATTTATTCAGGGCGGTTACGACTTGGCGCACGGCCTCGGCTTTGACCATATTGCTGTAGCGTTTTACTTGTACGCCCCAGCGGATGCCGTCTTTTAGGGCGATAATATCTACACCGAGGTCGTAGCGCTCCGTGAGTGCTACCTTACTGTAGCCCTGGCTTTTTAGCAGTTCGGCGACGTACTTTTCAAAGGCTAGGCCATCCATGTAATCGGTATCAATCAAGTTTAGGGCGCGTAGCTTTTGCTTCTCGTGTTGTGAGCGCTTGTATTGGATAAACAGGACGAGGCCGATAATTAAGCCGACCAGCAATAGGCCGCCGCCAATAATGAGGTTAATCGTTTGAGCGGACAGCTTGTTGTAGAGTGTGGCAACGGCAATAATACCGATGAGCAGCAATGTACCAGATATGCCGTCGTTCTTGCGGTGTCTGCGATAGTAGCGGCGTGACATGCCCCCCTACTATAACAACATGTAAAGGTTTTTTGGAAGCCTGGTACAATTAGGGCATGAGTTTACCTACAATACCGATTCCAACAAATGATAAGAGTAAGACGGCTGAAATGCTGCGAAAGATGGATGCCAACGCTAAAGAGCAGGGCAAGTCAGGTTGGCTTGAGCTGATGATTGAGCAATCGCCCGATATGGCTGATATTTTTAAGCGGATGGTAGAAGCTGAGATTGCGGCCAAAAAAGAGGGACACAAAAAGCCAGGCTGCGAATTGTGCGAGACCAGCGCTGCGGCTTCTTAATTAGCCTTTGGAAATTTAGATCTTCATATATAGCAGCCGTGTTGCATAGTAATGCTGTTTTAGAAAAACATAAGCGCAATGGATAGTTGCATTTGTCAATCGCCACGAGGTAAAATGTTGACAAATGACCCGCAAAGAAATCCAACAATTACTCGAAAGCCTTAACACAGAGTTGAAGGCTGAGATTGAGTCTTCTCGCGGCAGTCTCAAAGAAGCAAAATCTATTACAACCCAGCTAAATAACTTGCTGACAAAGGTTACAGGGTGGCTGGCGAAGCTCGAAGACCCACAAACAGGTGTTGATGTGCGGCTGAGCGAAAGCACTGCTGCCTCTCTAAAAATCAGCGATGCCGCGACTCAAGCCGAAACGACCCTGGCCACCGTGCAACAAAATCTGGCCACCGTGCAACAGAACATTGCAACCATGCAGGCTGCCTACACCGAGTTCGAGGCGACCAAGGCCAAGATCGACGACCCCGATACCGGCCTCGAAGCAATACTTGAAAGCTCGCAGGGCTTAAAAGACGATCTGGCCGCCATCAGTAAAGAAAGCGAAACGATCTACAAGGAGATTTCGCGTTATAAGGATTCAGCCGCCAAACACATCGCGAGTATTGAGGCCATTAAAGACAGCTCGCAGCAAGCGTTTGACAACATACAAGAGAACGAAACCGCAAGCGAAAGCCTAAAAGAAAAAATATCTAAGATTTTCGAGCTCGTGTCACAGAGCGGTCACGCCAACTACTTTGACAAGCGCAGAAAAACGCTAGTTATTGCGAGCTGGCTATGGTTAGCATTCGCCACTATATGTTTCCTGATCGCAGT
The DNA here is from genome assembly GCA_035280785.1 of Saccharimonadales bacterium (SeqCode). Taxonomy (GTDB): domain Bacteria; phylum Patescibacteriota; class Saccharimonadia; order Saccharimonadales; family EFPC-124; genus DATEFF01. The sequence goes on along the minus strand of DATEFF010000053.1, from coordinate 2,676 downwards.
TAAGCTTGGTTTAGACCACATCGCGCCTCTTGTAAATACAACAGTCACCAAGCAAGGCGACCCCTCACAAATAGCAATCGAGGCTCTGATTGTCAGAACTGCACTCATTACTCCTCTGTTGGCGCTTGGTGTATTCGGTATCAGAAATTACGGCAAGGAGAGACGACTCGCGGAGCAATATGCATTCAAGGCTGTCTCGGCTTCGACGGTAGAGGGTTCAATCACGCTTCTTGAGCGTTCACTTGATAAAGTACCGGCCGAGCTTAAACACGAAAAGATTACTGATTTTGCGATTGAAACAATTCGCTGCATCCATCTTGAGCCGCAGGAGCTGACAAAGACAAGTCGCTTCAAGTTCAATGCTGGCAACAATATTATGAAGCTTGGCGGCGAGTTAAGTGACAACATTGAGCAACTCAACAAAAATATTCAGACTATCACCGGGGATAAGCCTAAATAGGCACGTTACAGAGCCTTCTTAGTGAGCGTCTTGTAAGTTAGTCGTTTGCCATTCAGATTGCCAAACCACTCCTCAAACCGTTCACCATCGGTCATTTCGCGGGTGTTCCAGCGATAGCTGTACTCGTCACAGTATTTTTGTAAGTGCTTCGGGCTGACATGGTGGTAAATGCCGTTAATGCCACGCTTGAGGTGTGACCAAAACGATTCAGCGGTGTTAGTGCTGGCCATGCCGTTTACGAACTCTTTGACACCGTGATTGACGCTTTCGTGCTTGTAGCCAATTTTCGGCAAAGTGCGATATGGCATGTGTTCGTCGGTGTACACGGTAGCGTCAATATCTATGTGTTTGCGGGCTAGACCCATGAGGGTTGCACTGCCAGTGTCGCTCGTTACTACGGCGTGTAGACTGCCGCCGCGCTCAACCATGCCGACAACTGGTGTTTTACTATTCTTACTGCCGAAGCCTTGCGCGCCTTTGCCGGTCAGAGCTTTCGTGCGTTTATGAGCGTGCTTGTTACTATCTTTGCCGCCGATGTAGGCTTCGTCCATTTCTACAGCGTCTTTGAGCTTTTCAAAGGTGCCGTTCTCGAAGATATGCCGGATGCGTTGCAGCATAAACCAGGCTGTTTTTTGAGTAACGTTTAAGTATTTGGCAAGTTGGATTGATGAGATGCCTTTCTTTAGGCTCGTGCAAAGGTAGATAGCAAGCAGCCATTTCTGTAATGGAATCATACTGTCTTCAAATATGGTGCCCATGCGGACAGTGAAGGGTTTGCGGCATTCGGCGCATTTGAGGCGGCCACTAGCGAGTTTGTAGGCTTTGATGCCGACAACGCCACACTTCGGGCAGATAATCTCATTTCCCCAACGCTGCTGTGCTATAAACTCTGCACATTTTGCTTCTGAGGCAAATTGGTTGAAGAAGTCGATGAGATTACCCGCATTCATACTCTTAGTTTACAGGAGTGAATTGGTAACGTCAAGTATATAATTGCCAAATTAGATGTTATAGTAATAATATAAATGGGCCAATTGCAGGCCCATTTGCTCTTTGCAAAAGCCCTCCACAAACGTGGGCGGGTGCACAGTGGTCATATAATTTGTGGCCAGCGTGCACCTGCACCACCGAAAAAGTACGTCCAAGGCTGTACCTATTCGCTCAGGAGGGCGCTCGAAATGTTCACAACGCACCGCGTGGCCGAGGCCGCGCTTGCCAGCAACGCCCGCATCACGACGATCGACGTCGGCGCCAACAACACCCGCGACAGCCTGTTCCAGGGCGGCCGTCTGGTCGACAACATCAACCGCGTTCTCACCGCGCCGCCCGGACAGGGCGGCCCGCGTGAGCTGTTCACCTACCGCGTTCAGACACGAGTCGCGGGTGATCTGCCCGACGCCGTCGTCATCGGTGCGGCCGGTCCGGTCAACGAGAGCGGCGTGATCTTCACCAACAACGGCCTCGTCATCGACATCGACGAGATCACCAAGGTGGTTCACTCCGCTGCCGGCAACATCCCGGTTCTGCTGGTCAACGACGCTCTCTGTGGCGCCGCTGGCCTGCTGGCTCTGCCCAAGGACATGCTGTTCCAGTTCAACGGCGAGTCCGTCGACGTGCTGGACGCTGACGAGATCACCGTGGCCATCCTGGGCACGGGTCTCGGTGTCGCGCGGCTGGTCCGCATGGGCAACTTCTGGGTGGTCAGGCCGACCGAGCTGGGCCACCTGTGGGCGCGCTCCACGTCGTCGCAGCTCGTCAACGAGTGGCTGCGCAAGCAGTACGGTTCGTCGCTGGAGCTGGAAGACGTGGCGTCTGGCCTGGGGATTGTCAACATCACTCGCGCGCTCATCGCGGCAACGCCGCGTGGCGTTCAGGTGGCGGCGAGCTTCGAGGCCGTACCCGACCCGCAGAAGGCCCGGTACGTCGCCGAGTCGGCTCGGTCGGGCGTACACTCGCTGTACGTCGAGGCCATGCGCCTGTTCCGCGAGCAAGTCGGCTACGTCGTCAGCGCCTACGGGATGAACTTCTCGACGGTGGTCCTGGCGGGCCGCCCGGTGACCGGCAACATCGACTTCCTGCTGGAGGGCGAAGCGCTGGCCAACGCGATCTGCGACAGGCACAAGCTCGGCAGCGTGGCGGAGGGCATCCCGGGCTTCGTGGTCCAGGAGGCACCCGACCCGCTACTGGGCGAGCTGAACCTTCTGGGCGCCGGCCTG
>DATEFF010000052.1:0-3826 GCA_035280785.1 Saccharimonadales bacterium (SeqCode) | reverse complement strand
AGCCCGGCCCGCCCGAGCAACTCTGAATTTATATCTTTGGTTTGCGAATGACAGCTACAAAAAACGCTTCAATATCTTCACTTGGACCGAGACGCAAACAGTGAGATAGGTCGTTTGCAAATGACTTATTGTTCCAGGTTTTGATGGTCGGGATGCGATTAGGCAGTTGTAGCTCAATAGGCAGTAGTTGGGCGGTTTCTTGCTTTCGGAGCAAGTAGTCAATAACAGCTTCGTTTTCTTCTGGAGCCATCGTGCAGGTGCTGTAGACAAGCACTCCGCCGGGTCGCAAGAGGTCCCATGCTGTTGAGATTGCTTTCTTTTGTATACGCTGAAGGCGTTTGATTTGGGCAACACTCCATTGGTCGAGGGCGTGTGGGTCGTCCAGTGTTATCATGCCTTCGCCGCTACATGGCGCGTCTAGTAAGATGCGGTCGTAGTAATCATGTGGTAGTTGGTGGCGCAGCGTGTCGACGGCATAAAGCGTCGTATTGTGTGGCTTTACGCCGAGCCTCTGAAGGTTGGTGATCATGCGGTTAAGCCGAGTGCGCGAATTGTCGTTGACCCACAATTCGGCTTTGTTATTCGTCAGCGCAGCGATGTGGCTTGCTTTGCCACCTGGTGCGGCGCAAATGTCTAGTATGCGGTGCGAGGGCTTGAGGTCAAGTAGGATCGGTGGTATAAAGCTTGCTGCATTCTGGAGGTAGATACGACCCTCTTCAAAGTCTTTGCTATGCGTCAGCTCTGATTTCTCTCCATCAAACCAATAGCAGTTCGGCGCCCATTCGATTGGTCGCTCAAATGTCTGCTGGCTTTTGAGCGTGTTGACGCGAATGGACAGGCGGCGTTGCCCCCGAAGCATCCCAACGCGAAACTTCGGAATGATCGCGCGAGTACGTTCGGTAAAGACCTCGCGCTTCTTGATAATTTTGTCGTCTCTGCTCATCTCGCTCATTTTAGCAGGGACTGTGCAGTCCACCTATTTGTTTTGTCGCTGTGGGTGAGTGTTTCATAGCTACTAAATATATGATTTAATAAGTTGTCCTGAAAAAGCGGTGAGAGGTTGAGTGGCATGGCTGTTGTTATCGACTTAGTGCGACACGCAACGTCAACGTGGGTCGAGGAGGCTGACGCTTCCCCGGTCAAGCTGTTCGGCGGTCGCATGGATGAAGTTCCGTTGTCGATCCCTCGGGGTCGACAAGAAGCCCTTCGGTTAGGGTGCTACGGCCGGGCGAACGGCATTCGCCCAACGCTGGTCGTGTCATCCACCGCCGTTCGAGCGCTTGAGACGCACGAGTTCAGCGCCCCGAGCCTGCGGATCAGCCAGCGAGTCACTCCCGACCCTCGACTGGTCGAGATGAGCTGGGGTCGGTGGACACGGCAACCGCGGAGCATCGCGGACACCGACCGAGTGCGCGCAGCCCGGCGGAGGCTGGGCTTCGACTTCGCGCCGCCCGGTGGCGACTCGTACAACTCGGTTCGTGATCGAGCACTGCCGGCCATCATGGAGCACGCCAGTCGAGCGTCCAACGGCAGTCACATCTGGGTGCACACGCATCGGAACGTCATCAAGGCGATCGTCCGACAGTGGCGGCCGGAGTGGTCTCCGGTCAGCATCTCAGAGGTGGGCCTGGACGTGGTCTCGCTGACGCGACTGCGCTACCACCGAGGGCGACTGGAGCTGGTGTTCTTCAACCGGCCCACGCTGACGGCGGCGTGACGGACACTCTCGGGCGCGGGCATCTGTAAGCCCGCGCCCGAGAGATCGAGAATGAAATTATTTTGCGTCTGTAAAGATATCGTCGTGATGGCCTTGCGCGGCACCTTTGAATTCGCCAATTCGGGCGTGAGTAATAGTAACGCCAACAATAACGTAATTGCCAGCACGGAGTTTAGCGATTGGCGGCAACCATTCTTCGGTGTGGTGGTGTGCGCGAGTGAGGTTCTTCATGACCATGTCGATGACGCGTGGGTCGCGCTCTACAGCGGCGTGACCTTGAGCTTGGAGGCAATCAATGGCCTCTTCATCAAAACTGGTGATGCTCACGGCTGGCCGTGCCTTGAGGTTGTGGAATTTAACGGTGTCTTCCTTCGTCAGGAAATATACGTGCATTTTGGTTTCATGATCGCCGCTCACGGCATACACAACTGAGCCGTGTGGTCGGTGATAGTCGTCTATCGTTCCCAAAACCACCACGGGATGTTCGTCGATGTAGCGCATGACCTTCACGCGATCGCGCATAAGCTTGTCCATATCTCTAGAATAGCAAATAATAGAGATGTATGAGTAGCAATATTCCCCTCGCCGAACAAATGCGACCCAAAAATCTGGACGACGTTGTCGGGCAGATCCATTTGTTGGGCGATGATGGCATCCTGAAACAGATCGTCGCCAGCAAACGGCCGGTTAGTTTGATCCTGTGGGGTCCGCCCGGTTCGGGCAAGACGACGCTGGCTCGCATTATCGCGCAGGAAGTAAACGCTGACTTTATAGAGATTAGCGCCGTGACGGCCGGTATGGCTGATGTGCGGAAGGTTGTTGAGCGGGCCAAGACCAACCAAAACCTCAACCAGCAGACGGTGTTATTTGTGGACGAAATCCATCGCTTTAACAAGGCACAGCAGGATGCGTTCCTGCCGCACGTCGAGAGTGGCCTGATTACGCTGATTGGCGCGACGACCGAGAATCCAAGCTTTGAAGTCATTACTCCCCTTCTGAGCCGAACGCGCGTGTTGGTTTTGGAGCCGCACACCAAGGATGATACTGCCGCAATCATCAAACGCGCGATTAAGCAGCTTAAAGTCGGCAAGCGAGTTGCGCCTGCGGCTGTCGACTACCTGGCTGAGCTGTCGGGTGGCGATGCCCGTGTGGCGTTGGGTAACCTAGAGCTTGCGTTGGAGCTAACCGATGGCAAGGTGACGATCGAAACAGTCAAAACTGCCGCCCAAAAGCGTCTCCCCGGTTACGACAAAAAAGGCGAGATGCACTACAACATCATCAGCGCTTTCATCAAAAGCATGCGCGGTAGCAATGTCGACGCAACGCTGTATTATTTGGCGCGAATGCTCCAGGCTGGTGAGGACCCCAAGTTTGTCGCTCGCCGTATGGTTGTATTTGCCAGCGAAGACATTGGACTCGCTGGTAACGGCGGTATGAACCTCGCCGTTTCGACCTTCCTGGCTGTAGAGCGTATCGGTATGCCGGAATGCCAGTACAATCTGTTTCACTGCGCCGCGGCGTTGGCCAAGGCCGAAAAGTCTCGCCAATCAGCCGATGCTATGGGTCGCGCGCTCCGTGCTGCCGCAGACTTCCCCGATGCACCTGTGCCCCTACATTTGCGCAACGCCCCAACAAAGCTCATGAAGAACTTGGGCTATAACGAAGGCTACAAATGGGAAGCTGACTTCAAGCATGACAAGGGCTTTTTGCCTGACGAACTCAAAGACATAAAGATTTTTTAGGTATATAAGTTCAATTCTCGCGAGGGCGCCCACGTCGGGGCGCCCTCTCACTCATCGCGAGCCGCGAGTGAAGTACACCAGGTTGGCGGGGACGACGTGTACGCCGTAGACGCCCTGGCTGACCTCGTAGTAGCCGCTCCTGATCAGGTGGTCCATGGGCGTGTCGCCACGGTGCTGCGGGCGGGCCGGGTGGAACTCCACCTGCTCGGGCCGGAAGTTCTGGTTGATTCCCGGAATCCGCAGGCTGTCGAGGCCCCTACCGAAGGACTGCACTGTGTCTCCTCTGTTCGGACGATGAAGATTTTTATACTATAGCAGATTTTGATCGTATGTAAATTAGTTGGCGCGTATCGAGATTGATTTCATG
>DATEFF010000051.1:0-5549 GCA_035280785.1 Saccharimonadales bacterium (SeqCode) | reverse complement strand
GAATGGACCTTCGTGCTTTTTGGCCATCTTCTCGTGAGCAGCCTCACGGGCAAACGCGTCGACGTTCTGGTCTAAACTGGTGAGTACAACGCGCAGCGGATCGGAGTCAGCACTTGCCTCTGGTGTCGGGATGCCCTCACCCGGAGTCGACTCGTGAGTATCGTCTGGACGCTCAGCAGTACTTGTAGCGCCGCCACCGCCCCCTGGGCCGCCTTCCATACCTGGCATACCTTACGCTCCCAGGTAAGCCGCCTGGAACTCGGTCATTGCACCGGCCAGCACGCGGTTAATATCAACGCCCTTCTTGGTAAGATAGGCTTCGACTTCAGCAACTTGGTCGCTATCGATAAGGTGTTCCATCTCGAGCTGTTCTTGCTCGCTCAGCTGCGCCAAGACGTCATGGATGATACGATCTTCCAGGCGAGTACGAAGGTCACGATGCAGGGTAGCACGGACATCTTGGTCGATCTCAGCACCATTAAGTTTGGCATCAATCAGCGTGTCGATAAACTTTGCGGCCGCTTCACTTCCTTCGAGCATATAGATGTTTCTCTTATGGTTATGTTGTTTTGAATATACCACTTTTAACAGCAGGGGAGCAACTCTTTGCAGCCTCAAGGATTCCTGATAAGCTACGAGTATCATTAGCCAAGGGACTACCACATGGACGAAAAAGAAACAATGAAGACAGAGGAACCGCAGGGTCCTAAGCCCGCCTCCGCGCCGTCACACTACGACAGCAACCCGTTTACAGCCGCGTGGTCTGGCATTCAAAAGCTCGCACACACCAATGGCTCGACCGTCATCGGCGTTGCACTCTTTAATATCCTGCTATTTGCACTCATGGGCGTCACCGCTGTTTTGCTAGTACTGGCCATTGGCGCATTTGTCTTGAAGCGCGCACCAGACCTGCAAGCATGGATTACCGACCAAGCTTTCCTGGACTTCTTGAACTCAATTAGCGACACCAGTATCTACGCAACGTGGATTTTGGGGCTGGGCGCATGTATCTTCTTTATGGCGCTGACACAATCATTACAGCTTAACCTGACCGTTGCTGCGGCACGCGGAGTAGCCGTTAAGTTTGGTGCACTCCTGAAGGCGAGCGTTCGATCAGTTCCACCAATTCTGGGGCTCATCTCGTTGGTCATTCTAGCTATGATTGTCTTCTTCCTGGCAATCGCGCTCTTGTCGACCGTCCTGGGCATCATTACATTCCTGGTCGGCGTTGTTGCAGTGTTTGCTGCTATCTATGTCGGCATTCGCTTGTCGTACGCCAGCTACAGCATTGTTGACCTGCGCCTTGGACCCGTCGCAGCAATGAAGCACAGCTGGAAAATCAGCTCTGGGCACCTCATCGAGACTGTCGGCTCAGCGGCTGTTGCATCGCTCATCCTGACCGTCCCAAGCATCATCCTCAACGCACTAGCTCGCCTAACCGAAAGCGCACCAACTGTTTCCGGGCTCTTTGGTCTGCTCGAGCTCGTCCTGATGGTCGTACTGGTAATCGGCGCCGCGATGTCGGTCGCAGAACGTTACGTACAGCTCCAGGCCGTTGAGACAAAACAACTTACCGCAACCAGCCTGAACCCATTCAACTATCTGGCGATTGTTGCGCTCATCTTCCTGTCGTTTATCCTGAACTCACTGACCCCTAAAATGGAATCACAGCAGAGTCCATTCCCATACAACCTTGAGACGACCGAGCCGAGTAGCGAGCTCCAGGATGGCGAAGCAATTTATCGCTTCAACTAATCTATTGACACAATCCCGATACTTGTCGTAGTATAGTGCCTGCGTAACTGATGTGAGGTGGGCTACGCTACGACTTGTTGAACTTATATTTCGACGATTCCTAGCGTAGCCCATGTTGGGTTCTGTCGAGTCGCAGTTTGACTTGAATGCGCACGAGCACACGGAGTGTGATCAACATGTCCGCATCGGCCTCGCAGCGCTCGGACGTTCTGACCAAGGCGCGTAACCGCACCCTGGCCCCGAACGACCCGGGCTGGCAGCAGGTCAAGCACGGCAAGAACAACGGCGTCGCCGCGGACCAGGCCACCTACGACGAGGTCATGGACCTGGGCGGCCCGGTGTCGGGCGCCAGCGTCAACAAGGTCGTCTGACCAAGCAGGCGCGCCTCGGGCGCTCGGCGAAGCGGCTACTCAAACGCTCTCGCCGGGCGCCCAGCCCGCCCAAGTACGAAGGTCCCCAGCGGCTCCATGAGCCCGGGGACCTATTTCATTTAGGAGGATTTATAAGCTACTTCGTGGCTATTGGCTTTGTGCGGCCCAAAGAAGACCTTTGTGTACAAACGCATAATACTCACCCCAACCAGTAGGTAAGAAAGACAAAAGAGCACCGTCTGAAGACCATGGCTACCCTCAGTCGAGCTTAAGAGTGCCTCTTGCGCCAAAAACGAAGGGCTAATAGGAAATACCATAAAGACAAGGCATACGATGAAGAAGACGCTTCCAAGCTTCGTAAAGACAGACATAGTGCCGTGGTAGTCTCCTAGATCATCCGGCTGGCCTTTGTCCCTTGCGTACCGTAGGCATGCGTGACCCACAACGAACGCCAGTGCAAGCCATGCGCCATAAGTAACAACGTATTGCCAGCCCCCAGTCGAAGCCAAAACCAACGAGAGCGTGCTAAAAAGGTGGCCGAGCATGATAAGGTTCCAGCCCGTCATCGCCGAGTTTTTCGTAGTGTATGCTCGTATGTAAAAGATTATCCCAAGGATTGCTGTAGTCGGGGACAGATAAGCGAGTCCTGCCGGCACAGCAACGACCGCCAAACCTAGTAGTAGCACAACAGAGACAGCTTGCACTTGGACCCTATCCAGAGCAGCGCATGCTCGTCCGATAAACTTGAACGGGGCCCACAAGTAGTGGCTAGCGGCGGTATTCATATTCCACTCCTTAATACCCAGCACATAAAAGGCTGCTCGAACCTTTCCAAGGACCGTACCCTTGATCTTTTGGGGAGGTGGCACAAAGGAGAAGAACTGATCATGAACAAGATAGCTGACAGCCGACGGAGATATAAGTAGCTGGTACGTCCTCAAAGAGGCGTTGCTTACAAAGTGAAGAAGCACGAGCCACTGGAGCCCAAGAGCGAGTTCGATAAACATTATGCCAATCTGGGTAATTGACGCATATGCAATCTGTGTCTTGATAGAAGATTGAACGCGGGTAATAGATGTCGCAACTATAGCTGTCGTGAGGCCCAGGACCGCGATGGCGACGCGGAGCCACATATTATCCTCCCAAATCGGATAGGTCCTAAGCAGCAAAAACAAGCCCATATGTATCGAAAGCGCACCATAAAATATCGCGCTTGATGTTGTCGGCCCCTCCATGGCGCGTGGTAGCCAATACGAAAAGGGGAATTGCGCCGACTTAATCGCTCCCGCCGCAAACAACAGCAGGCCAATCAGGACAATACCTTCGCTGTGCTGCGAAACTACGTCTGAGATTTCAGCAAAGTTCACATGCTGGCCGAGGTAATGATGCACGCTCAGAATAGCTGCAAGCAAGAATGCATCAGCGATGCGGTACACCGAGAAAACCTTCAATGCGTTTCTGGCCGGCAGGAATCTGTCCCTATAGAAAGCTATAAGGAGTATAGAGCTTATCCCTATAAACTCCCAGCCCACAAATAGCACTTCGAGGTTTCCGGCCAGGATTATAAGCACCAATCCGATAAAGAATAAGAGAACGGTGCTATAGAATCTCTTAAAGCCTGGCTCTCGGTGCATATAGTACTTGCTGAAAAAGAAAACGAGGGCAGTCATAACCGTAGCCATCCCCAGGAACACCACCACGAGCTTATCGAAGTAGAGCTCAAGAGAGAAACTATAGGATTGGCTTGCAAATAACGTCCCGAGGTCTGCGGACAGCCAGGAAGTATCCGCCCCTAGCCACTGGTAGATAACCAGGGCGAGCGATGCGAACTCTAAAAGCATTGTCGATATTGCGACCGCAAAGATCGTGCGCTCCAATCTCTTCGGCACAAGAAGACTGCCGATAAAACCGACAATTGGAATGAGTACTAGTGTGGCGAGAAGTTGTGTTGACATGGCTATTTTATGATGTGTACCGGTAAGTTTTCTTGCGTGGCGTCCAAAACATGATTTGTTTTCATCTTTGGGGTAGTCTCAAATAAACGGGATAGGTCGTGAACGGTAGGTATCTTTTTGGTTAGGGGCTGGTAGGGGACAAAGTCGTTGTCTTTAAAGACATACGGCTTCTTTTCTTCGGGATGCAGAGCGACCAAATTAATCCACTCATTTCCAAACCACTCGTATAGCTCGGGCTTTGACTGTATTACTTTCTTAACCACCTTTGGATCGTGCTCCACAATCAGAAGCAGCCGTACAGGGTCGTGGACTTCAATCATCTGCAAGGGGAGGCCAGAGCGAAGGTCGCCATCGCTACTATTTGCCACCCCAATAAGGCCCATGACATTGTGCGGTAACTTTGTGCCCGCACCCAGCTTATAGTTATCCGTCCTTGAGAAGAAGTATTCTAGGTTTATACCCCCACAGACTGGCCCGAGCGGCGTGAGTACGTCAAGCAGCAGTACACCCTCTGGGTCACTCCTGTAGTCATACGAATTCAAGAACGCCCTTCGGTCAAGGAACAAGTGCTTTGTAAGGCTCCTCCTACCCACAACGCACAGTGCGTTAGTGCCATGGCCCAACTCAGGCCTAGGCTCGTAGTAAGAAACAGAACGTTTCTTTATGTCGTTTCGTATTCTCTTTATGTCTTGTTTTGTATCAATCGACATGAATCTGCGCGATCGCTCCTTGGCGTGGAGGTCGAGTGCATCTTCAAATAGCTGCACATTCTTCTGATGTAGCTTTCGGTTGTCTTCTGTGAGTATTCCTTGGTCATAGAACTGCGCCTCATCGGATGCCGTGTCGTGCATACCGCCCAAGAACTGCGTCGCGGAAGGGATAGTTAGGCCGCGCTTTTTGAGCAGCTTCCGCACGGAATCATGATTTGCCATGAATGCAAAGACGCGGGCGTTAACCAAGCCTGGCCTTCCGCTACATGCGCCACAATCATGTGCGCCGTGGTGTGGGTTGTTTGCACTGCTTGACCCGTGACCAATAACATACACGAGTGAAGAGAAATCTTTTGTAAGACCAATACATCGCAGGAGTTTCTCTACTCGGTCGGTCATCTCCTCCACGGTAAAGCCAACTTGCAGGCCTCTCTCGCGATCCGTGTCACCAGTGTGCTCAATTGTAAGCTCGGCGGCTGGATCCATATGAGCGAATGCATTAGCAATTGCGGGGCCCATAGCAGGGTTAACAATGTTAGATATTAGCTTCCCCATAGCAGGCAGACCCAACAGGTACGAAAGAAGGAAGCCTCGGACGAGCTTGTGGGACTGCCTGGTGTACATAATCTCTTTCTCACGGGCGTGCGAACCGCCTTTTGCAACCTCCTTTATGAGGTATTTTGGAGCGAGCGTTGCAGGACAAAGCTTGTCGTAAAATTTTGCGCCAGCTGGATGGAAGTAAAATTCCACCCCAAAAA
>DATEFF010000050.1:0-3390 GCA_035280785.1 Saccharimonadales bacterium (SeqCode) | reverse complement strand
CCTTCACCCTAAGGCGCACAAGATCATGGCTAAGAAGAGCGGCATCCCAGGTGTTCACTCACGCTCACGCCAGAGCAAGCCAAGTCTTTACTCAATTCAGCTTCGCGAGAAGCAAAAAGTCCGTCGCCTGTACGGTCTCTTGGAGAAGCAGTTTGCAAACCTGATGAAGGAAGCTGGCCGCACCAAGGGTCAGTCAGGTCAGGTCCTCTTGCAGCTCCTTGAGCAACGCATGGACAACACTATTTACCGTGCCGGTCTGGCTACAAGCCGCCGCGCCGCTCGTCAGCTCGTGTCCCACGGTCACTTCATGCTGAACGGCCGTCGCGTCGACATCCCATCAATCCGTATGAAGGCAGGTGATGTTATCACTGTCCGCCCACGTAGCGCAAAGACTCAGTACTTTACCAAACTCGACGACGTGCTGAAAGAAACCAACCAGCCTTCACTGAGCTGGCTCAAGTTCGACCCTAAAAAGGTAAGCATTGAAATCACCGGTCTGCCAACCCGCGCGGAAGCAGAGCCAGAGATCAACGAACAATTAATTGTTGAGTACTACTCACGCTAAGGGAGAAACGCACTATGAGCAAAGTCATTCACAACCCAACCCTCGCTAATATCGAGGAGCACTCAGCAACCAGCGCCACCTTCGTTATTGAGCCTCTCCACACCGGTTACGGCATGACACTGGGCAACAGCCTGCGCCGCGTTTTGCTGAGCAGCATTGCCGGTAGCGCAGTTGTCGCATTCAAAATTGAAGGTGCAACTCACGAGTTCACTACTGTTCCTGGCATCAAAGAAGACGTCGTTGACATCATGCTGAACCTCAAGCAGGTTCGATTCCGCAGCGCCGTTGACGAGCCAGTACAGGTCCGTCTGGAGAAGAAGGGTGCCGGCGTCGTTACTGCTGCTGACATCAAGACTACTGCCGACGTAGAAGTCGTTACTCCTGACGCTGTTATCGCAACCATCGACGACCCTAAGGCCAACCTGGTCATTGACATCGTCGTTGACAGCGGTCGCGGTTACCGCACTGTTGAAGAATCTTCAGAGAAGCGCATCCACAGCGACATGATCGCCGTAGACGCACTCTTCAGCCCAGTTGCACGCGTACGCTACAAAGTAGAGAACACCCGCGTTGGCCAGACTACTGACCTGGACAAGCTGATCCTAACTGTCGACACTGACGGTTCGATCACACCTAAGGACGCTTTTGAAGAAGCTGCCGCAATCCTCATCAACCAGTACACCGCACTTGCTGGCTCAACTCGCGTTGAAGCTGCACCAAGTGTTGGTAGCAAGCACCTGGATGCTGACGGCGGTAGCGAGCTGATGACCCCAATTGAGGATCTCAACCTGAGCGCCCGAACAACCAACGCGCTGATTAACAACGACATTCGCACTATCAACGACCTCGTTACTCTGAGCGACACCGAACTGCGTGAGCTCAAGGGCTTTGGCAGCAAGGCTCTCGACGAAGTCAAAGAGAAGCTTGCGGAGATGGAGCTTTAGAACATGCATCGTCACGGATATCAAGGAAGAAAATTCGGCCGAGAGCGCGACCAACGTCGCGCCCTGCTGAAGGGTCTTGCCACCTCACTTGTTGAGCACGGCAAGATTGAAACCACGCTCGAAAAGGCTAAGGAAGTTGTTCCTTACGTCGAGCCACTCATTACCAAGGCTAAGAAGGGCGACTTGCACAGCCGCCGCCAGATTGTTGCTGCCCTCAGCACTGTTGAAGCAGCACACAAACTGGTCGACGACATCGCACCAAAGCTTACTGGCCGCACCAGTGGTCACCTGCGCATTGTCCGCACAACCGTTCGTGTTGGCGACAACGCTCAGCTTGCTGAGGTATCGTTCGTAGATGACATCAAGGCCGAAGCAGTAGCCACAACAGCTACAGAAAAGGCGGAGAAGTAATCATGAACATCGCAAAGAAAACCTACAGCCAAAAGCCAAGCGAAGTTGAGCGCAAATGGATTGTATTGGACGCCGCAGAGGCTCCACTCGGTCGCGTTGCAACCGCAGCAGCTAAATACCTTATCGGTAAGTACAAGCCAAGCTACACCCCTCACATTGACGGCGGCGACTACGTCATCATCGTCAACGCTGAGAAGCTGGTTGTAACTGGCGACAAGGGTACCAACAAGATGTACTACAACTACTCAGGTTTCCCTGGTGGCTTGAAGGAAGAATCACTCAACGAAGTCATGGTTAAGAACCCAGCTAAGGTAGTTGAAGCTGCTATTGCAGGCATGCTGCCTAAGAACAAGCTTCAGTCACTGCGCATGCAGCGCCTGAAGGTGTACACCGGCGAAGCTCACAACCACGACGCACAGAAGCCTGTGAAGATGGGAGTCAAATAATGGCAACAAAGAACGAATACTACTACGGTCTAGGCCGCCGCAAGGCAGCTACCGCACGTGCTCGTCTGTACCCTGGCAAGGGTAACGTCACTGTCAACGACAAGAAGGCAGTAGACTACTTTGACCAGAACGAACAGATGGTTGAAGAAATGGTACAGCCACTTGCCCTGATCGGCAAAGAAAAGGCATACGACATCACCCTGGTTGTCAGCGGTGGTGGCCTGGCTGGCCAGGTTGACGCTATCAAGCTTGCTATCAGTAAGGCGCTGAGCGCTCAGAACGAAGAGCTTCGTTCTACACTGAAGAAGGCTGGCCTCCTGAAGCGCGACCCACGCGAGAAAGAGTCGAAGAAGTACGGTCTTCGCTCAGCACGCAAGCGCGAGCAGTTCTCAAAGCGTTAATCAACTCGAGACACGCTATCAAAAAACACCCGGCATTTACGCTCGGGTGTTTTTTGATAGGATACGTTATGGCAGGGGTTCGTGTTACGGAATCAAACTTTGGAAGAAGAGGTTTTGATCAGCAGTGCTCAATTGTCTGAGATTGAGGATGAGATTCGGGAGATACGCGAGCTATTAGATTAGCCCGGCTAGGCCATAAAAGATATATAATGCCAATATGTGTGGAGTAACCCATCTTACGATCGACAATATCCAAGCTGTACTGACGCTAATTTTGAGCAGCGTTGCCGTGCTCGGCTTGCTAGCGGGTGCCGGTTTCGCTATCTGGCAATACAAACTTTATAAGAAACTTATGGATAGCGAGCAAGCCATCCGTAACAAGCAAGACGAGCTCGACAATGTGGAGCCCAATGTGAATGGTCGTACCAGTGGACACCTAGTCAACGAAAAACAGCGCGTGGCTCTGGTTGAAAACGAGCGCGCTCCTAAGCTTCGTGAGTTGGAGCGGTTGCGTGAGGAACGTGATTTTATTAAGGATAAGCTCTTGTTTGCAAAGAAATAGTAAGCGCAATAGGCAGGACCAATCAATACAAAGAAACGGAGAACTATGACGACAAGAAATA
>DATEFF010000049.1:0-5394 GCA_035280785.1 Saccharimonadales bacterium (SeqCode) | reverse complement strand
GAACTTCTTGTTGCGCGTGACTGGCTTGCCAAGCTGCGAGTATGTGAACAGAGCGAAGAAACAGTTCTGCAGGACCACAAAGAACATCGTGGCGCGCACGACATAAATGTTCTGGAACATATCCGGGAAGGCATCGAATATAAATGTCAGCGCCGCCCAAAATGCCAGCGATGTGGAGAGGAATGTAAATGCCCTGTTACCAAGCCCGCGCGTATCACGTAGCAGTACAACCAGTGTCAGGAGCAGCTGGGTAGCAAATGCGAGCGCGGCGAGAGTAACCAAAAGCATAATAGGTTGTTTGTATTATAGCAGCTTGGCTACAACTTTGGCTTCGGAAGTTCGAAGCTGTCGAGTTGCGATTGGAATGCTTCCAGCTCGGCCTTGTGGTCTGGGTCGTCGAGGTCGGCGTCGAGAACTTGGTCCGGGCCAATAACGTATCGGCCGGCGTTGAGCTTCTGCCCCAGGATGATACGACGAGTTGCGTAGGCAATAGCAATGCCAGATTGCGTTGCGGCACCACCCAGTTGCGGCCAGCTTGGCAGCGTCTTGCTGACCTCAGCCAGCGACTTAAACATGCGCAGTGGAATATTCTTGGACCCAACAAAGTATTTGCCAATCAACACACCTAGCGCCTGGCGCGGAATGCCAGTTGCGGTCTCGAGGTAGTTCAAAACATCAGCAGGGATCAACCCATGATACGGCGTGTAATCGGGCTGTAAATCGTAGCGCTCGATGTCCAGCAACGCACTGTCGCCATCATCGGCTGCGCTCAATACGGCAATTCCCCGCTTTTGCGCTTCGCGGCGCAGCTTGATCTTCAGCTGGACTTGGTCCATCTCGTCTACAATGACATCTGGTTTGTGCTTGTCGAGCATCTCAAGCAAGTTCTTCTCGTCCACACCATGACGGTACAATTCAAAGTCAATGTACGGGTCAATCTGCCCCATGCGCATAGCAATCGCGTCAGCCTTGTGTGCACCAACGTCGTGATACGGTGCGCGGATGCGGTTGAGGTTGCTTGGCTCGATGATATCCATATCGGCCACAACAAACTTTCCGCCGATGCCCATGCTCACCATGGCTTCCACGATGTTACTGCCAACGCTCAGGCCAGCGACCATAATCGTGGCGCCGTAGAGTTTTTGCTGTTCCTCACCGGTAATCAAGTTGCGGTTGCGCGAGGTTCGCAGCGCACGCAGTTCAGCCTGATCGGGGAACCGCACCAGTGTCTTGTCCCAGGGGAAGTATACAAATGTCCCCCACGGCCAGGCGTGCTTGGCGGTGAAATCTTTGTAGGCGCTCTTCTCGCCCTTTGGCAGGTCCTTCTCGTGCGGGTAATCGATGTCGTAGAGTTCGTCAGCGGCCAGGTCCATTGAGTCAAAAAAACGCACGACTTTATCGGCGTCAATTAGCTCTTGTACTGGCTTTAAATCTTCCTCTGTTCGCACCACGAATGTGAGTGGCTGCGTCCAAGTTTGGGTTGGTTTGAGTGAGTCAAAAGTTTTAGACATATTTATGCTTATTCTGGTCTGCCGCGAGGTCGAACTGACCATACGGTACAAGTCGGATCATCGGCACAACCTTAGTATGTAAATCACTATACACCGCGCGGTACTCGGTGTTCAGCGCGCAAATCGTCTGCACCAGCGTGCTTTGCAGCGCGCGGACAGCCACTTGCGCAGCCGTCGTCCCGGGCGCCAGCTCGATGTACAGACGCAGGCGCTGGTTGTGGTGCGTGTCGTGGAAGATTTGCATACGGAACTTACCGGTAAATTGCCCGGCGATAGTCGGCTGCTCCAGCGCAGCCTTGATGTTTTCTGGATAGACGATGGCGCCGTAGAGTTTGACGGCATTAGTACTCTTGCCGTACAGCAGCACGAATGGCAGCTTCCAGTCGTAGCTGTGCTGCAATTCCTCGGGGAGGGCTTGCGACAATTTTGCAAAACCGTGCGGCTTGAGTGCAGTCTTCATTTCTTTGTAGCTGTAGATTTTGGCGTTGTCGTGAATGTTATAGCGAATCAGCGGAATCGCACCGTCACTCGTGATAAGCAACTCGTTGTCCTGAATTTCCAGGTGCTTCTGCCACGGATAATACTGCGCAAGGGTCGGCATGCGGGCTGGGCCCAGGATGTCGTTGTGTGCAGCTTCGTTGGCATGGATTGCACGGCGCAGCGCGATAGATAGTGGCGTCTCATGGCCGATAACCATGGCGTCGGCAGAGCCAATAGTGTTCATAGTGTCCATCAGTGGGCTCTTGCTGCCAACTGCGTCCAGCATGTAGTCGCGGAGTTCTTCGCTGAAGGCTTCTGCGCCAAAGATAAACTTAGGGCTGAGCTTTGGCCAGTCCAAGCCTTGCTCGCGGCCGAGGTCAATAATTTCTTTTACGAGCGGCGGGTATGCGCAAATCACAACCTGGTCGTACTCGTAGCCCAGGTTCTTGCAGATCTCGATAACCTCGGCCTTGTTGTAGCCTGGGGTTACAAATGTGCAGCGGTTTTTGTTCATGTACTCGATGGAGCTTAGCAACGTCGTGGTGCCCGCAACCCAGCTGCCCATGCCATAAGCCACAATCACCAAGGTGTTCTTGCGCTTCATATTAAACATGAGACTAAAAACGAGGTCATAGAACTGTCCAACCTCGTCACGTTGCTGTTCGTTGCTCAACCAGTAAAATGGCTGGCCAGACGAACCCGAACTCCTACTTATCATGCTCGCCTGCCCTATCTCACCATCCCACGCGAGCTCATGGAGTGGATATTTGCGGAGATAATTTTCTTTATCGACGTACGGAACCTTTTTTAGGTCCGCTGCGGTCTTGATTGTACTGGGGCGAACATGGTGACTCGCCAAGAATTTCTTGTATGCTGGAACCCGTTTTGCAGCCGCATGAAACAGAAGAAGTGCCTTTTTTTCGCCCACAGAAGTCCAGTAGTCACTGGGTCTACTAATAAGCTGGTAGGAACTTGGCGCGTTCATATATGGCTGGTTCTGGCTTCTCGGAAATACAACCGGCTGGTTGGTCTTTCCCAGCATAATTATTGCTGTATACTGGGATTATACAATAAATTGTACTACTATGCTACATATTTCTGATCGCCTCAAGCATTTCGACAGCTCGCAGTTCCAGGAAGTCTTCCGTCGCCAGCAGCAACTGAAAGACCCAATTGATCTGAGCATTGGCATCCCGGAGGAGCTAACCCCGGAGCATATTAAAGCGGCAGGAATTCGTGCAATTCAGAGCGATCACACAACATATACTCCCGCAAATGGCCTGCCCGAGCTACGCCAAGCCATTTGCAAGAAGCTCGCTGATCGCAACGATATTCACGTCGAACCATCTCAAGTTACTGTCGTTCCCGGCTTAACTACCGGCCTACTCCTACTGTACCTGGCCATCCTCGACCCGGGTGATGAGATCATTGTAATGGACCCGTCGTACCCTCCGTACGAAGCTCTGGCTACCGCTATTGGCGCCGAGGCCATGACCGTCCTGACGCTGCCAACATTCCATCCGGACGTCGCAGCCATTGAGGCCAGCATCACTAATCGCACTCGCGCAATTATCCTGAACACACCAAACAACCCGACCGGTACGGTCTATACCAAGGAAGATATGGTCGCGATCGCCAAGATTGCCGAACGACACGGCATCTGGCTGATATCAGACGAAATCTACGAGCACTTTGTGTACGAAGGCAAGCACTTCAGCGTCGGCAGCATGTATCCCAACACCATCACCATGAATGGCTTCAGCAAGGGCTACGCCATGACTGGCTGGCGCCTGGGCTACATCGCCGGACCACAAGAGGTCATCGACGCCGTCAACCAACTCCAGCAATACACCGTTTTTAGCAGCAGCTCCATTGCGCAGCATGCCGCCATCGAGGCCATGAACCAGCCCGTCACCGCAGACTACAAAAAGTACGAAGCCAAGCGCGAACTGGTTGTCGAACGCCTGACCGCTGCCGGGCTGAACGTCCACGGCGCACAGGGCGCGTACTATGTTTTCTTCCAGGCGCCATTTGGTCTGACCGACCTGGAGTTTGTCGACAAAGCCGCTGAGCGCAACGTACTGCTTGTGCCTGGCCGCGCATTCAGCAGTCGCCACGGATACGTCCGCTTGAGCTACGGCGCCAGCATGGAGCAGCTCAAGAAAGGTCTGGATATCATCGAAAATCTAATCAAAGAGCTAGGAGCTACACATGACTAAAATTGCCATCATCGAAGACGATGCCGTTATCTCCCAGATGTACCGCATGAAATTCGAGGCCGAGGGCTATGAGGTCCAAATGGCCGGCAACGGCCGTATCGGCGTTGAACTCGTCGAAAAGATGCGCCCAGACATCATCTTGCTCGACCTGCGCATGCCAGAAATGGATGGCGCCGAAGCGCTCACCCAAATCCGCAAACACGACTGGGGCAAGGACATCCCCGTGCTCATCCTGACCAACGTTGGCGAGGAAGAAGCGCCGAAGGAACTCGAAGACCTCAACGTCCTCAACTACATCGTCAAAGCCGACCTGACCCCGCGCCAGGTTACTGAGAAGGTGAAGGAAGCATTAGCCAAGTAGATGCCGGACCTTAGGTCGATCGTTGGCGACTACGAGACTTTTCTGTCGCAAATCTTAAAAGAGACCGAAGACGCGGGCTTTGACCTTAGTGACTTCTCGCAAATGGACCACATGTGCTACCGAGTCTCGTCGCGCGAAGCATACGAAGTCAAAAAAGAAGAACTCAAGAGCGTCGGCCGGCTCCTGGGCGAAAATCAAATCAACGGCCGGCCCATATCAACTTTTCGTCTCAACGAGCCGGTCCGTCATGGCAATTGGCGTATCGACGCTGTTGAGTTGCCCGCACCAAAGCCCGGCAGAGAAACCAAGGAAGGCTTGGAGCATGTCGAGCTTGTGCTGTTTGACGATATGCAGGACTTTTTACGGAAGCACTCCGACAAAAGCTTTGCGATGCAGGCGGCAGACCGAGGTGTAAACCCCGAGGTTGGCTTTAAGCTTCCGAACTATACCGTCAAATTTCACCTCCTCAGCCTCCCGACCGTTGTCTACCTCGAAAACAAACTCGGGATGACCGATATACGTGACGGACAGTAAATTACTGAGCTAGCAGCACGATACCAGAGCTGATCATCACGGTCGCCAGCGCGTACTTCACAAACTGATCGCCCTTCCGGAGGGCGATTTTGGTACCGATATACCCGCCGATGTAACAACCGACCAGCGACGCGAGCGCAAAACTCCAGATGATAAAGCCTTGCGGCAAGACAAAGCAAAACGCAATCAACGCATTCGCCACCATCAGCACTCGGCGGATGGCGCTCGCTTGCAACGCGCTCATGCCCATCAGGAACATCATCGGCAGAAACAGTAGCGTCGCAACACC
>DATEFF010000048.1:0-4810 GCA_035280785.1 Saccharimonadales bacterium (SeqCode) | reverse complement strand
CAGGGTCCAACCAAGACTGACTTCACCATGAGCAAGATGGTTAGCAAGCACGGCGAAAACAAATGGGTTGAGAGCTACGCTGCTCAGCCTGGCGAAACTGTTGACTACCTGATCCAGTACAAGAACACTGGTAGCACTCAGCAGAACAACGTCGTGGTCAAGGACACCCTGCCTGCTGGCATGACATATGTCGATGGCAGCACCGTACTTGGCAACAGCAAGACTCCAGCCGGTGCAAAGATTTCTGACAACGTTACCAAGGGTGGTGTGAACATTGGTTCATACGCCGCTGGTGCAAACGCTTGGGTTATCTTTAGCGCCAAGGTTGCCGCAAACGACAACCTGCCTACCTGTGGCCCTAACAAGTTGATCAACAAAGCAACTGTTGAGACCGACAACGGCAACAAGGATGACACAGCTGACGTCACCACCGACAAGAAGTGTGAGGAGCCTAAGGTTCCTAAGTACGAATGTACCGCAACAACTGTCGACCAGATCTCTCGAACTCAGTTTAAGTTCACCACTACCAAGGTAGTTGAAAACGCCGAGTTCAAGAAGTTTGTGTACGTTGTTCGCGACGACAAAGGCAATCAAATTGCCGGTCGCGACAGCACTGACGGTGTATTCACATACACCCAAGACAAGGTTGGCAAGTACACTGTAGAAGCTAGCGTAGTTGTAACCGTTAACGGCCAAGAAAAGACCGCTACCAGCAACAACTGTAAGAAGAGCTTCGAAGTTACTGAGCAGCCTGTCGAGAACAAGTACGTTTGTGAATCACTGAAGAAGATTCAGAAGTCACGCGACACGTTCGAATTCACCGCTAAGGCAAACATGCAGGGCAACGTTAAGGTCAAAGAATACAAGTTTGACTTCGGCGACACCCAAAGCAAGATTGTTGGCGTTGGTTCTGAAGTTCAGACCCACACCTACAACAAGCCTGGCGAGTACACTGCAACTCTGACCGTAACCTTTGAAGTTGCCGGTAAGACCGTTCCTGGTATTACTAGCGACGACTGTAAGGTTAAAGTCGTCGTAGAGCAGCCACCAGTTGAGGAATGTAAGCCAGGTGTCCCTAAGGGCGATGCAAAGTGTGAAACACCAAGCACCCCTGAGACTCCAAACGAGCTTCCTAACACTGGCGCCGGCCTCGCTCTCGGCGGTCTCTTTGGTACCAGCGCGCTTGGTTTGAGCCTGAAGGCTTGGACCGACAGCCGTCGCAAACTGCGCGGCACATTCAAGCGCTAAGTGATTTGACTGATCGCTCAACAAACATCGCCACCTCGGTATTTATGCCGGGGTGGTTTTGTTTTTGCGGACTAAAAGGGCCAATAGATGAAATCGTCTTTATCGAACCAGTTGAAGATCAGGGCCTAGGCCACCGAATAGCATTGGAGCACCAAGACCCAACAGAGGGCTCCATGCAAAGAAGTCTTTACCATTGGCAATCATTCCTAGGCCCGAAACGATCAAGCCAACGGCAAAGAATACAGCTATTGCCCCAATCAGAATTCTAAAAAAACTTTTCATCTCCGTAAGACATCTACGGCGCCAAATAACTTCTGCCAAAGTCCCCTATCCTCGGGGTTAAGTTCAAGGCTAGCCGCAATCTCTTCTATCTCTTCTAGGTCGTCCGCAGTCTCGTGATTAATCCATTCCTGCATTGCCAATGCTGTGCTTATACGATTTGCGATCCCTTCTCCTTCTGTTTGGGGGAACTTATTTGCAACAGCTGAGTAATCCCCCTTAGCCTCGCGCTTGTCGCGGGGTAGCAGCCGAGCCTCGTCAGCCAATTCTCGAACATACTCAATAATTAACTCGCGGGGTGAGTTCGTAGATTGAGAGATTACTTTCCAGATTTCATCAGATTTACTCATAATGCCTCCATATTATCATTAGTGGGGTTGAGCCAGTTTTACGTCTTAGCTCAGGACGGGCGCCTATCGGCTCCAGTTGAGGTCGGGCGGCAGGTGCCCAGTTCCTCGCTTGCTGTCATACAGGACCGTACCGTCGAGATCCCTGACATACACAATGTCACCGGCTACGTCGATGACCACGTGAACCTTCCGCCTCTGATCCCTCTCACCTACATAGCCCATGAAGAAGTTGGTCTGTGGCTGTTGCGCGTCATAGTCGATGCTTGCCGTGTACTTCGTCCAGCTTTGCCGTCCTTTCGGCGGAATCCGCTCCAACGTCTCCTCATACGTTGGTGTGCCGCACTTCTTCCCGCCGTGGCGGCTTCCGCGGCAGGCGTGGCAGCTTAGGTTTCCCCTACACTTTCCGCAGGTCGCCTTGCTGCCGTCGCGGCGTGGGTATGAGCCGTCCTTGCAGTGCTGGCATTTGCCACTCCCAAAGCAGTCCTGGCACCAGTTGTGGTCGCGCGCACCGCGCGAGCGGCTACTGTCACCCGAACTCCGCCGACCACTCCCACCAAAATTCACGGTCGAGTAGTCGTTGTAGTAACTGAACTTTTTCTTTTTGCCGGCCACCCGGCATCACCGCCTCTGGTGAATAGAATCCTAGCGAGAATTTAGGGCGCCATTAACAAGCCCAGTGAACGGTTCTGGGCCGGCTAAAACACGACTAATCGGGGCGCCCTACAGAGGTGATTCTGTCTCGCGCCGATATATAAACATTAGTTGCCTCGAAGGTCAACAAAACCTGTGGAAAACAATGATATACTTGATTTAATGAGCAAGCAAAAGAAGAAGCGAAACAAGCAATACACTGGCGAGGACGCGGCTCGCGGTCCCGTCGTTCACCGCTACACTGCGGAGGTCAAAAGCCCACAACGCGAATGGTGGGACAACCACAAACGCCCTATCAAGTGGGGCGCAGGCATTGGCGGCGGCGCGATTATCGCCGGCTGGCTACTGTTTGAGCTCTTTAGTATGGTCTTCTAGGTCAGCTGGCTGCTTGAATGGCAGACGGAATCCAAACGTACTGCCCTTATTCTCGACACTATTAAAGACGATCGAGCCACCGTGGGCGACCACGACTTTCTTGGCCATAAACAGCCCGATACCCGTACCATCTGGGCGCGCTGTTCGTGCGTTTGTGGCGCGGTAGAACTTATTGAATAATCTGTGGCGCTCACTGACCGGCACACCGATGCCTTGGTCTTGGACGGTCAACACCAGGTCTTTGGCGGTCTTGATGAGGTCAATTTTAATGACCCCACCTGGACGGGAATAGAAGATCGCGTTGTCGATAAAGTTCATGATAGCCTGGCGCAGCTTGCTTTCGTCCAGCTGCAAAACCGGGAAGCTACTCGGCACGCTGCATTCCAGCGTCAAGTTACGTGACTCGGCCGTTGTCTTCATCTGGTTGACCTCTTGCTGCACGATATTGCTGAGAATGACAGGCGTACGCTCAATTGTGAATTTGCCGGTCTGTAGGCGCGACACGTTCAGGAAGTCGCTGATCAGATACACCATGCGCTGCGAACTCGCAAAGGCTTGCTCCAGCAACTGATGCTGCGTTGGGTTGAGCTTGCCGGCGTCGCCCTCAAGCACCATCGACAGGTAGCCCTTCACGCTGGTGAGCGGTGTGCGCAACTGGTGCGAGGCCATACTAATGAACTCGTCCTTGGCTTCGTCCAGCGACTTGAGCTTTTTGTTGCTCTCGCGCAACTCACCTGTTGCTTCGCGGACCTGACCTTGCAGTGTCTCGTTAAAGTGCGAAATTTCTTCAAATCGTAATGCGTTCTGGATCGCGACCGCCAACTCGTCGCCAGCAATCTGGATAAGGTCAAGGTCTTGGTCGGTGTAGTGGCTACCGTCTGCCTTGTAGCCAAAGATGACATAGCCAATCTGTTCTTTGTTAGTCTCTAGTCGCGTCACAACTGCAATGTCGGCTTCGCCCATATGGCGGGTCAGGACGCGACGATCCTCTGGCATTTCGTCCAGGACGAACAGCGCTTGCTTGCTTGTGCGCACATCAGCCAAGACGTCGTCTATGTGCAGTCGGCGCTTGCCGATACCAACAACCTTCGCCACCTTCCCAGTTTGGCGGTCGAGCGCCACAATACATGCCGCTTCTGCTCGCAGCGCAGCGTTGATTGTCTTGAGCGAACGTTGACCAAGGTCATGCACCGATGTCGTGTGCACCAAAACGTTACTGAGGTTGTCGAGAATAAGGTCGGTGTTGTAGATATCCTGAAAGAAGAATCGGTTCGTGAGTCGACTAAAGAATCGTCGCAATGGGTCAAACGTAAACGCCAGGAACATCGCCGATGCTATGTACGCGATGTTTTGCCCAACGCTAATTGTGGTGGTGTCAAAGAATAATCGCCCGATGGCAAAGATGGCAAGAGCATACATACTGACCAACGTCAGTAGTAAGAACACATACGTAACGGTGCGTGCGATTGCGAGTCGCACGTTGAACAAACGATGCTTCACAATGGCATATACTATCAGACTTGAGAACGCGAGGGTGAATAATGGTGTAAATTTAGCGTAAAAAGTCGACTGCAAACTGATACTGAGCGCGAAGTTTGTAATAGGCACAATGCCCCACAACACGACTGAACCAAACAAGATAAACAAGAGTTGCTGGCGCTTAGCGCCATTTGACTTACGCAGGCTTCGAATCAGATAACGGAAGCCATACGTGATAGATATCGCGGCGTGAATAACAAACAGCCCCATGCCTGGCGCCGCGACTGGGTAGTAGTCACCGCTAGGGTTAACCGCCAGCTCCGAAAACATCATCGGCGTCAACAGCATCAGGCTGGCAGTTACAACGCTCAGCGTAACATAGGCGTAAAACTTCTTGTTCTTCGTGACCGGCTTGCCCAGCTGCGAGT
>DATEFF010000047.1:0-7957 GCA_035280785.1 Saccharimonadales bacterium (SeqCode) | reverse complement strand
CCGTGAGGGCGAGACGAACCTCCTTGCAGCAGACAGGGTTTACCTCTCAACCTAGTCGCCTAGGCTGACTGTGGGCTCTTACCCCACTCCTTTCACCCTTACCACGCGGGAATGCGTGGCGGTATCGTTTCTGTGGCACTTTCCCTAGGGTTGCCCCCGGTTGCGGTTAGCAACTGTCTTGTCCTAAGCTGCCCGGACTTTCCTCTTAGTCTTGCGACCAAGCGACCATTCAGTAGTCTGACAGGAGTTATTATACTGTAATCAGGGGTGAAAGTAAAAAGCTTACACTTCTTGTTCGTGTTGGTCGAGGATCTTGTTAACCATACCGTCGGCGTCCTTATTAAACTCGCGGCGCACATGGGTAAAGGTTACCTTCTTAAACTTCGTGATAAGCTCCTTGATGCTTTCGTGAATCGGCCAGAGGTCGCGATTCTTGACCTGATATACGCCTGTCAGCTGGTTGGCGACTAGTTGGCTGTCGAGGCGGAAACTCACTACTTGCGCATTGAGCTCGAGAGCCTTCTCGAGGCCAAGTCGTACCGCTTGATACTCGGCTTGGTTGTTGGTCGTAATGCCCAGGTACTTCCCTCCCTCAAACAAGAGCTCACCGTCCAGGCTAAACACAACAAAGCCCGAAGCGGATGGGCCAGGATTACCGCGTGACCCACCATCGGTATAAACAATTACTTCACGGGCTAAGCCATTCGTTGAAGTTTTATCAACAAACTTCTTTCCAAGATGAGCATCTTCCTCTGTAGCGAGCTCTTTAAGCTCATCATCCAAGACAACTTTGGTCAAAAGGTTCAATTCATCTAGTTGTACGTTTGACAACTTCTCCCAAACGAATTTATTGTGCTCCGAGCTCAATGTAATCTTGGCGCCCGGGTCGGTCAGGCCAACCAGGTACACGACAATAACATGCTGCGTGTCTCGCTCAACAGTGTCCATCCAGGATACAACCTTATACAGTTGTACGACGCCGGCCTCAACACCTAACTCCTCACCCACCTCACGACGCACGCTTGCCTCAGGATCTTCACCGTACTCAACTTTACCGCCTGGCAGCTCAAATTGGCCAATATAACTGGGTGTGCCGCTCGCTCGCCTTACCAGCAAATACTTCTCGTTATTCTTGATAAGGGCCCGTACTGAAATTTTTTGTCTCATGTTTGTCTGATCGCCTTTATACGGCTAATTGTAAAATAAGTTCACATTACTCGCAAACGCGCCTGGTCGGGATGACAGGACTTGAACCTGCGACCTCACGGCCCCCAGCCGTGCGCGCTACCAGACTGCGCCACATCCCGATACCTAAAAGCCCTGCGGAGCGGGCAAAGGCCCGAAGTCGATTTCCCCGCATCATGTGCAGGTGGGTGCTCGCAAACGAAATCCACGGACTTCGCTAATTTAAAGCTCCCTATCAACAAAAGTATAGAGGAAAATCTATTCTTTTAGCCCATGCCCCACTATATCCGCAGGACAGGTCTATTATATCACTTCAACTTAGATGACGCTGTAACCAGTGAGGAAGCTGACGATGAAGTTGATGAGTCGAACAAATGGCTCGCTGAGCAACGTGTAGAACAAAATCATAAAGAAGATGATCGCCATAAAGCCCATAGCTTCGATGCGCTCCATAACGTCTCGTACAGCGTCTGGCGCAAAGGCGTAAAGCACTCGAGATCCGTCTAGAGGTGGGAATGGAATCATGTTGAAGACAAAGAAGCTAACGTTGACCACAAGGAATGTGACAAGCACGCTAAATAGCATCCCCTCGGTGCCTGGGGCAATTGTACGAATGACCAAGCCGGCCACAATAGCGAGCGCCAGGTTAGTTAACGGACCGGCAGCGCCCACAATAGCAGCGCCATAGTCGCCATATCGGACTCGACGTGGGTCAAACGGCACAGGCTTGGCTGCACCAAATGGCGGTGCGCCAATCGCGGCCAGCATAAGAGGCAGTAAAACAGTAGTGAAAGGGTCGATATGCGACAGAGGGTTTAGCGTTAGGCGACCCTCTAATTTGGCAGTATCGTCCCCTAGCCAATGACTCGCAAAGGCGTGCATGGCCTCATGAAGTGTCATTGAGATCAAAATAGACCCAAGCACAATGGCCAAATACATAAGATTCAAATTTTCCATCCCCACCAGTATATCACTATTCAACCCCAGACTATTGACTTCAACAGAGAAAAACAGTAGTATGTATACTTGTAACAAGAGACTACCTAATGGCAACACGATGCGAACTCACCGATAAAGGAAACCAGTACGGCAATAACGTCAGTTATTCAAAGCGCCGTACCAAGCGCGTTTGGCGAGCTAACATTCAGAAGAAGACATTCGTCGTAGACGGCGAAAAGGTCACGATGAACCTCAGCACCCAAGCTATCCGTACCCTGAAGAAAAAGGGTATCCTTTAAGCTAGCCTTTACACAAACATCAAAACACCGGCTCATCGCGAGCCGGTGTTTTAGTTTCAGCCGAGTCGCTCTATGCGACTCGGTTTAATTGCTGAACAGTTAGGACATCGCCAAAGGTGCCAGCCTTGAGCTTCAACTTGCTTGATACCTCAACAGCGGCACCGAGCTCCTTCACAAAGGCGTCAACATCAGCCTGAGGCACTTCGTAAGATGCTGCGCTATCTGCGTAGTGTGTTGGGACGACGATCTTTGGTCCAATCTTGCGGACAACATCTACGGCACCAGCTGCGTCGAGTGTGTAACCGCCACCACCTACAGGGACGATAAGCACATCAACAACGCCGAGCTGCTCCAACTGGTCCTCGCTGATGTCGGGGTGGACGTGGCCAACAACAGCAACAGTCACGTCCTCTGTAGCGACAGAGTACATCGTTGCCTTCTTGCCATCCTCTTCTGCATCCATGTGAGCACGTGCCGCAACGCCACGGATAGACATGTTTGCTACTTCATACTCCCCTGGCCCAGAAAGAACGAGGGTATTCTCGCCGTGAGGCGCCTCAAAGCTTGGCTGAGTCAGAAGCTGCACTGTTGCGTTTGCGCCCTGATCTTTGAGCTTAATGCTAGAGAGTTTAGGGTCGATAGCAATCGTGTTCTTCTTTACGCTCAGAACTACGCAGTTGCCGCCTTTATATTCAATGTCCATCTCTGTATCTCCTCTGTTTTACTGGTTAGATAGTATGCCTTCGGTATCCTGCAATACGGTAAACTTGCCATTTGTGATGGCAGTTATGAAACGGTCTTTGATACTCAATCTGTAATAGAAGTCCTCGTAGCTCATAACGGTGTAATTAAGACTACGGCCTTCTTCCTCTTCTAACTCCTTAAAGAAGCGCTTTGCTTGAGTTTTATTGAGGTCTCCAGCCAACAGTACGTCCAGCTCGCTTGAGCTGCCTCGGACCAAACTGCCGCTAAAGATCGCAACACGCACATCGCCGAGTGGCTTAAGGCGCTTGGACCAGTCGTTTACTTCCCCACTCGCCGCAACCTCTGACTGGAGGTGGCTATCGGCAAAGATAGCACGAAGCGGCTCGTAGTGCTGATACTCCTGATTGATCTCGTAGTATAGGCGGTTATTTGAGCTGTCGCTCTTAATAATGCCCACGCTCAGCATGTTAGCAAGCTCGCGACGGACAGAGTTGATCTGTTCGTCAATCTTGCGCGTAATCTCACGTACATAAAAAGCCCTATTCGGATTGTTCAGGAATAGGTGGAGTAATTTAACCCTCGTTTTTGAACCAAATAATGCGTCGATCATGTTTATGTCTGCCTCTCGGTAGTCCTCTCTATAGATTGTAACAAAGTTTAAAAAATTGTCACACTACCGAAATGAGCGGTTCAAAAATGTATCCACCAACACCTCTAGCTCCTCTGGGTTAGAGGACCAATGGATAGATGCGTTCCGTTTGAACCACGTCATCTGACGCTTAGCCAAGGCCATATCACTTTGGACGAACTCTTCAATTGCGTCATCAACGGGTTTCGTCCCTTCAACCACGCCTCTAAAGATGCGATAGATGTTGCCCTTCAGGGCTTCACCTCTCCACTCATATTTGTGGCCGATGGCCTCAACCTCATCGATTACACCCTCAGATACCATTTCCTTGGCGCGGGCCCTTACTCGCTCTCGCAAAATGTCACGTTCTGTTGATATGCCAACAACGAATGTACTATCCCGCAGCTTCTTTTTGTGCGATACGAGTCCGCCTAACTCAATAGCCCTCACCAGATGTCGCTTGTTTTGGCTATTGATTGGCATAGCGATGTTTTTTTCTCTACATAATTGCTGAAGCTCTTCGATAGTCATTGCGTTAAGTTCGGCTCGCTTCGCCTCATCGGCGGCTGCGCCAAATTGATAGTCAAAGATGACAGCGTCGACGTAAAGTCCCGTGCCTCCGACCATAATCGGCAGCTTACCCCGGCTGACGATATCGTCGATGGCTCGTTGGGCCAACAGCTTAAATTCTGCTGCACTAAAAGGCTCATCAGGGTTGCGCACATCAATAAGATGGTGCGGGACAAGTCGCTGATCTTCGGCCGTGGGTTTTGCCGTCCCAATATCCATCCCTCGGTAAATAGTCCTCGAGTCAGAAGCAATAATTTCTCCGTTGTGTGCCTGCGCAATACGCATAGCCAGCGCGCTCTTGCCGCTGGCCGTCGGTCCCACAACAACTATCAAAGGCGAGGCCTTAGGCATCGGGCCACCATTGGAGTCGGACAATATCGACACGAAAATCCTCGTCGACTTCAACACCTTCAGCCTCGAGGATGGCTCGATGAGCAGCTTGACCACCACCCGGCCAACCGACCGCAAGTCCACCCTGTTTATTGACGACGCGTTGCCACGGAAGATCCGTTGGGCCATTGTGGGCGATCTGCCCTACTTCCCAGGCAGCACGAGGCTCGCCACACAGCGCAGCAATCTGTCCATAAGTCATGAACTTCCCTGCTGGGATCTGTGCGACGAGCGCAAAGACACGCTCTTTAAACTGCGCGTCTACTCTGCTCATAGTGACTTCAAAAACGCCTCGAGTTCCCCAAGCGGAACTGTCTTTTCCTCACCCTTAACACGCACACTCACTTGGTTAGCGGCGGCGTCTCGAGGACCAACGATAATCAAAACTGGAATCTTCAGCTCAACAGCGTCGCGAATCTTGCGACCCAGCGACTCATTGCGGTCATCAATAGAGTGTCGAATCTCGTTGTACTTTAGCGGCTCCATCAAGACAACACCGTTCAGAATGTCCTGAACTTTCTGAGCATACTCGAGAGCGGCATCATTAATGGTCAAGATGCGCACCTGCTCAGGCGCAAGCCACAGAGGCAACCAGCCGGCAGTCTTCTCGAGAAGGATTGCCATAAAGCGTTCGTACGAACCTAAAATCGCACGGTGCACCATAACAGGGGCAACATCTTCGCCGTTCTGGTCAACATACGTCAGCCCAAAGCGCTTAGGCGTAGCAAAGTCCAGTTGAATGGTCGACAGTTGTCGCTCGTTGCCGAGGACGTCCTTGTACATAAAATCCAGCTTTGGACCATACAATGCGGCCTCGCCCTCCATTCGCTTTGCGTCGAGGCCCATCTCCTCGGCCAAGTCGGCAAGCATCTGCTCTGCCTTGTCCCAGTCGGCCGCGTCGCCAATGTAGCCCTCGGGCTTGCTGTAGTCGCGAACCGACAGAGACACCCAGTGGTCGCCATACATGCCGAGCGCTGAGTGGAACTCTTCAATGAACTTACAGAGGTCGGTAGCAACCTCCTTGATCTGGTCGGTCGTGCAGAAGATGTGGCCGTCGTCGACCGTAATAGCACGCACTCGAGTCAAGCCGCCAATCTGGCCGGGCTTTTCGTCGCGATACTGCATCGTGGTTTCCATGTAACTGATTGGAAGCTCCTTGTAGCTGCGTGGACGTGACGCAAAAATCTGGGTGTGGTGCGGGCAGTTAACCGGCTTCATAACGAAGTCGATGTCGTAATGACTCTTCACCTCAAAGAGTTCTTCGCTAAATTTCTGGGCGTGACCAGAGGTCTCGTACAGAGTTCGCTTGGCGATGTGCGGAATCTCAACTTGGACACCACCGTACTTCTTGCCCACCTGTGCCAACATGTCCTTCAAGAGCTTGCGGACAAGCGTACCCCGAGGAGTAAACAGCGGCAGTCCTGGGCCAACGAGGTCTGAAAACGCATACAGATCAAGTTGCTTGCCCAACAGACGGTGGTCACGTAGCTTAGCCTCTTCGACGGCCTTGAGGTAGTCCTCAAGCTCTTGTTCGGTCGAAAAGCCAACACCATACAGGCGCTGCATCTGAGGATTGCCTTCTTTGGCTCGCCAGTATGCGCCAGCGATCTTCGTTAACTTGAAGGCGCCGACCTTGCCGGTGCTCTCAACGTGAGGACCGCGACAGAGGTCAGTGAAGTCGCCATTGCGATAGAAGGATACGTCTTCGACTTTGCTCTCACCTTCGGTGGCAATACCGAGCTCGTCAGCGTCCAGGTCCTTGGCCGCTGTTGTACCAGCACGCTTGAGGTCGTTCAGGAGCTCTTCTTTGTATGGCTGACCGTTCTCTTTAGCCCAAGAGATCGCTTCATCAACTGGCATCGTGAACCGCTCAAAGGGTTGGTTCTGAGCCTTGATTTTCTTCATCTCTTTCTCGATGGCTTTAAAGTCTGCCTCAGAGATAGTCTTACCTTCACCGAGATCAATATCGTAGTAGTAGCCGTTCTCGACAACCGGACCGACGCCGAACTTGGCCTCTGGCCATAGGCGCTTCACGGCTGCCGCAGTAATGTGCGCAAGCGAGTGTCGCATTGCGTGCAGGTCTTTATTTTCAGGGTTCATGTATATGTATCCTTTATAGAACTTAGTAATAGAAGAAATCTGGTGTTTGCAAAAGTACCCCCTAAGGGGTTGTTGTTGTACCAGTGGTCTTCCATAACTGTGACATCTTGACCTCTATTCTACCGCTAGAATGGCTGAGTCGCAATCCTCTCTTGTCTAATCTGTTAATTTGTTCTATATTTGTAAGGTCCATATGCGGGCTCTTAGCTCAGTTGGCTAGAGCGCTTCCTTGACGTGGAAGAGGTCAGAGGTTCGAGTCCTCTAGAGCCCACCATGAACTCATATCCAAAAGGCGTCCATCACGGCGTCTTTTGATTTGGCCAAACTCTTCCCTACTTTTACCCACAGTTGCCCAAAGTTATCCACGTGTGTGAATTAGCCTTTAGCCAATACGCAAGCTCACATATGCGATACAAAAATTTACTCGTCGTTGCCTTAACATCATGCCACGCAGAACACACAAATTACCCAAAACATAATCTGTTAAGACGTCAATGGAACACGTACACTTGCATTATCATAACTCTTATGCTACTATATGGGAGTCATGGATAAGACACAAACAACCCAAAAAGAAATTACTAGCAACAACACAGACAAATCAGCACTCGAAAAATTCAAACTATTCTTCGAGCATACGGACGACAGCCGCGTCGTGGTAAACACACAGGCCAAGCCCGTGAAGCAACCTAGCAGGAACATCGCCACGAAACGGTAACACCTTACGCGCCACGTAATATATATGAGCCACCTCTAGTCAGGTGGCTCTTTTAGTTTTACCCACATGTCTCTTATGGTTTTCCACTAGATTTTTTATTAGCGACATGACAATATGTAGTCATGGTATGTCCATTTTGTCTTCACAAGAAAACGAAAGTCTATAACAGCCGCCACACGGCCCGTTTGAACGAAACATGGCGTCGTAGGCGCTGCGAGGCATGCAAACGCGAATACACGACGCGTGAGCACGCCGACCCAGAAAGCATCCTGCGTGTTGGAACGGCCAAGCGAACTGCCGAGTATTCACGAGCCAAGCTTACACTCAGCATTTTGAGCGTCTGCGACCATCGCAAGGATCACGGCGAGGCTGCTTATTGGCTCAATGACACTATTGAACAAAAAATGTATCGCCTGGCTGCAG
>DATEFF010000046.1:0-2299 GCA_035280785.1 Saccharimonadales bacterium (SeqCode) | reverse complement strand
GCTCCGACAAAGAGCTTTGGACAAAAGCGGCCGAGGGGAGTCCAGTCCAAATATTTGGTGTGCAAAGCGAGGCACACGAGGGCGAATTCGTTGTCAGTCGTATTAAGACCGCCGTCGATATGAAGGCCAGACGCTACCGTGAATACGCCATTTTGTATCGTACCAACGCGCAGTCGCGAGCGATCGAAGAAGCGTTCATTCGATATGGCGTGCCGTACCGCATCGTGGGTGGTGTGAGATTCTATGACCGCAAAGAAATCAAAGACCTGTTGGCGTACCTCCGCTTGTTGTACCAGCCTGCCGACCGCGCGAGTTTTTTGCGCATCGTTAATACACCTGCGCGTGGACTCGGCGCGGTGAGCGTGCAGCGATTTTTGGACTGGCAGGCAACCAGTGGTCTGACACTAGTCGATGCCATGCTTCAGATTGATCTGTGCACATCGCTGACGCCTAAGGCGCGCGCCGCATTTGGCGTGCTGGGCGTACTACTGCAAGACATGAGCAACCAGGTCGAGAAGATTAGCCTGCCGGAACTCATCGACGTCGTTATTCGCCGCACTGGCTACGAGCAACATCTGGATGACGGCAGTCTGCAAGCCGAGGAGCGTCAGCAGAACGTCCGCGAACTTATTTCGGTTGCCAAAGAGTACGAAGCACTTGGCTTGGCTGGATTCCTGGAAGAAGTCGCGTTAATCTCCGACCTTGATTCTGTTGATGATGCCGCCGACTCCGTGACGCTGATGACGCTGCATGCCGCAAAGGGCTTGGAATTCCCGGTTGTATTTATGATTGGCTGCGAGGAAAGCATCTTCCCGCATAGCCGCGCCTTCTTTGACCAAGACGAGCTAGAAGAAGAGCGTCGCCTCTGTTATGTCGGCATGACACGCGCTCGCGAAGAGCTATACCTGACACACGCATCGGGACGCATGTTGTACGGAAGCGTGCAGTACAATCCGCCATCGCGGTTTTTGGCAGATATCGACGGCAATGCTCGTGAGCAGGCCGCGCCTGCATTTGGCTATGGTATGAATAGTACGCCCGAACCATTTGCGCCGGTTAATACTGGTGAGCCTCGGTATGTTCCCGAAGATATGGAGCTCGAAGTTGGCGACGTTGTTCGACACAAAGTCTTTGGCCATGGCCAGATTGTTGATATCGATGGTTCAACCGTGTCGATTAGCTTTGCTGGTCGAGGCGTCAAAAAGCTCAATGTTGAGTTTGCGCCACTCGAAAGATTATAAGTTCAGTTGTCTCACGAGAAGGCGAGGGCCCGTCCGTCTGGGGACGGGGCCACTCGCCAACTCGCATGCCTTCGTCAGTCTGCCCATGGCTTAGCAGACCTTGTACTTCTCGCACCTGTAGAGCTGAAGGAACCCCAGCGCGTCGAACGACGTCTCGCTGTTGCTCGGCACGATCCCCAGGTACTCCGGGGGAATGGGCTCCTCGCCGGTGACGAAATACGCGATACCTGCCACCAGTTTTGGTGCGGATGGAACGATGAACCGTGCGTCGGCGGAGTCCCACGCAGCCAGGTACGCACCGACCTGTGAGGGCCGGTAGAACGTACCGTCGGCCATGTTGAACTTGCCGTCGGTGCCGACTTGCGCCGTGATGATCATCTTGGCG
Organism: Saccharimonadales bacterium (SeqCode); assembly: GCA_035280785.1. Classification (GTDB taxonomy): domain Bacteria; phylum Patescibacteriota; class Saccharimonadia; order Saccharimonadales; family EFPC-124; genus DATEFF01. Next base: position 673 of record DATEFF010000046.1, on the reverse strand, counting down.
GCTGCGTCGGCGAACTTCCTGGAGTCGGCGTTCCCGTAGCGGTAGCCCAGCTTGGCCTGGAGCGCGCCGAAGACGGAGGTCCGAATTCCGCTCATCTCGTTGCACGAGAAGGGCGTACATTTCGGGATTCCGTACCCGGTTCGATTCCACTGGCCTTGCAGGTGTTTCGCGATCTCCGCCGGAGTGTCCCCCTGGAGCCACCACCCGCCGGTCGGCAGGTCGTGGTCGGGGTCCTTGGTTCTCTCCAGCGTTGTGAGCGCTTGCCACGCTTGCAGGAACGGGTCACGTGCACCCACGTCAAGGTAGGTGTCCCGGAAGAGGCACACCTTGCTTCTGTAGGCGTACGCGTACTCGCTGGACTCAGCGACGTGGTCGCAGTCCGGGTACGCCTCCTTGTCGAACGGCAGGTTCTCCGGGAGTTTGGCCATGCCGAACGGCAGGTTCTCCGGATCGTTACCCGCCTGGAACAGGGGCGCCCGCATGTCGTAGCCGGGCTCGTACCGATTCCGCTCCAGGAAACTGGCCAGTGCGGCGGCCCTCTTGGGGTCTTTGCCGTACGTCAGCCAGTACATGTACGCCTCTTGAGTTGCGTGCCGGATGGTGAATCGCAGCATGCGCATCCGAGCCTGCTGGCTCGTTGGGAAGGCGTGGGATGACTGCTCCTTCTTGGTGG
>DATEFF010000045.1:0-2138 GCA_035280785.1 Saccharimonadales bacterium (SeqCode) | reverse complement strand
ATAAGCGTTATGGCCAAAAGAAAAAGACGTTCCAGTAAGAAGCAGTCGACGCCGCAGCACAATCTGCCCGAGGGTTTTTGGCAGCAAGCAACAGCGGTTGTATTAGTTGTTGTTGCGCTACTGCTTGTCATCGCTATGTTTGGCGCTGGCGGTCCGCTGATGGAAAGCATTCTCATGGCAGGGAAGTGGACCCTCGGTTGGGCGGTCTACATCGTGCCAGTCATCTTTGGATACATCGCATTTGAAATTTTCCGCACAGAGAACAACCGCCTGCCATTTGTACTAGAGTTTGGTACGGCACTGTTCCTTGTCTTTGTTGCTGGGTTCTTCCATCTCTTCTTGGCTGACCCTGCCGACATGCAGCTCGCCATGACCGGAGTTGGCGGTGGTATCGCCGGATACTCTATCGACCGCGTTATGTTGAGCCTACTCGACACCAAAACATCTGGGCTAGTCTTGTTAGTCCTGGCATTTATTACGAGCTTATTTGTTCTGCGCATTTCGCCACTCAGCGTCTTCCGTGCGCTGGCCGGCCTGTTCCGTCGCGAGCAGTTTAGTAGCGACGAAAATAACCGTGCCGTTGCTGAGCGTGCCGCCGCGCTCGACCAAAAGAGTAGTCCAATCGGCGAGCTGAAGTTGAACGAAGGCGTCCCAACACTGGCTTCTATGAAGAACCGTGGCTCAAGTCTCAAGAACAGCTTCGAAAAGCCAACACAAGAAGAGCAACAGCAGAGTGCGCTTACTATTGCCCAAGACCCAAACTGGAAATTCCCAGGCTTGGACCTCCTAGAGAAAAAGCAGTCCCCAGCTGACGCTGGTGATGTGAAGCATAACGCGCAGGTCATTAAGGACACGCTGGGCGAGTTCAGCATCGACGTCGATATGGAAGGCGCCAACATCGGTCCAAAAGTTACTCAGTACACCCTCAAGCCGCCTGCCGGCGTTAAGCTGACCCGCATTACCGCGCTCGAGACCAACATTGCACTGAACCTGGCTGCATCTGCGATTCGTATTGAGGCACCAATCCCTGGCCAGCGCGCCGTGGGTATTGAAGTGCCAAACGTAAAGGCTGCGGACGTGCGCCTGTATGGTGTCTTGAACTCAAGCAATTGGCAGAAGGTCGGCTCAAATCTGAGCTTTGCCATCGGTCGCGACATCGCGGGCGAGCCAACACTGGGCGAGCTCGACAAGATGCCGCACCTTTTGATCGCTGGTGCCACTGGCTCTGGTAAGTCCGTCATGATTAACACGTTGCTGTCATCATTGCTGTACCGTAACAGCCCAAGCGACCTTAAGTTGATCCTCGTCGACCCGAAGCAGGTTGAGCTGACGCCATACAACGACATTCCGCACCTTCTGACACCTGTTATTATCGAGCCAGAGAAGTGTATTAGCGCGCTGAAGTGGGCGGTTAACGAAATGGAGCGCCGCTACAGCTTGCTGGCCGAAGAGAAGGTCCGCAACATCAAGAGCTACAACGAGCTCAAGCAAAAAGATGGCGAAGGCATGCCATACATCGTGATTGTCATCGATGAGTTGGCCGACTTGATGATGGTTGCTGCTCGCGATGTTGAGTCGCTGATTGTCCGCCTTGCCCAGAAGGCTCGCGCCGTTGGTATCCACCTGGTTCTTGCGACTCAGCGCCCAAGCGTCGACGTCATTACCGGCTTGATTAAGGCTAACGTGCCTGCTCGTATCGCATTTACCGTCGCCAGCCAGGTCGACAGCCGCACCATCCTTGACCAGATGGGCGCCGAGAAACTCCTTGGCCGTGGTGACATGCTGCTTTTGACGCCTGAGCTCAGCAAGCCAAAGCGTATCCAGGGTGCCTTTGTCGGCGACGATGAAGTCGTGAAGGTCACTGACCACCTGCGAATGCAGCGCCCACCAGAATACGACCCAGAGATTATTGCGCAGCCCGTTCAGCTTAATGGCAAGGGTGGCGTTGTGATGGACTTCGACGGCGGTGGTGACGACGATATGTTTAAGGATGCCGTACGTGTTGTTTGCGAGAGCGGCAAGGCCAGTGCGAGCCTATTGCAACGCCGTCTGCGCGTTGGTTATGCCCGCGCCGCACGACTCATCGAGACGATGGAGGAGCAGGGGATTGTCGGCCCAGCTGATGGCGCCCGCCCTCG
>DATEFF010000044.1:0-6826 GCA_035280785.1 Saccharimonadales bacterium (SeqCode) | reverse complement strand
GCGGCCTTTTTGGCTGCAACAGCTGGCTTAGCGCCGGCGGCCTTAGCTTCGCGAACGAGCTGTGCCTTTTTGCGAGAAGCGGTGTTCTTGCTCATGATGTTCTTCTTAACAGCGGTGTCGAGCTCAGACTGAGCCTTACGCAGGTCTTCAGTGCTCTTGCTGGTGAAGAAAGCCTTCAGCGCGGTGCGGAGGTTGCGCTTGGTGGTTACGTTACGTGCGCGACGCTTTTCGGTCTGGCGCATTCGCTTGATAGCGGATTTGATAATTGGCATGTCTTGTCCTGATTTAGATTATTAGTGACAGTTCAGGGGAAAATTATACCTCAGTTAGCCATCATTGTAAAGAGGTGGGGTCGGGGGCAAACATTGTTTGACCACCGTTTATGCTTATGCTACAGTGAGCTTAAACTCTATATACACAAACAAAAAGGTAGTCAAAAAGTGCAGGAATCCTCTAACTCCAAGCAGCAAATCGCCGAGAAGATAAAGCAGTCGGCGAATATTCTGGTTACTGTCAGTTCCAACCCATCTGTCGACGCCCTGACCGCCGCGTTGGGTCTGACGCTCATGCTCAACAAACTCGACAAGCACGCCACCGCAGTCTTTAGTGGCGTCATCCCTCCAGCAATTAACTTCTTGGAGCCAGGTAAGACGTTTGAAAATAACGTTGATAGCCTGCGCGACTTCATTATTGCCCTCGACAAAGACAAGGCTGACCGCCTGCGCTACAAGGTAGAGGACGACGTTGTTCGTATCTTCATTACCCCATACCGCACCAAGATTTCGCAGACCGATCTCCAGTTTAGCCAGGGTGACTTTAACGTTGACCTTATCATCGCGCTGGGAGTAGAGGACCAGAAAGACCTCGACCAAGCGATTACTGTACATGGACGCATCCTGCACGACGCGACGGTTGCGACTATTAACGCAGCCGCACAGAAGAGTAATCTCGGCTCTATCGACTGGCAGGACGCCCACGCGAGCTCGCTCAGCGAAATGTTGGCCAGTATGGCTGATTCGTTGAAGGCCGGCATCCTCGACCAGCAGATCAGTACTGCGCTGCTGACGGGTATCGTTGCCAGCACCGAACGCTTCAGCAACCAAAAGACGACACCTCACGTTATGACCATCTCGGCTCAGCTGATGGCCGCTGGCGCAAACCAGCAGCTCATTGCGACCAAGCTGCAAACGATCCCTGCGCCTGTTTCACCACGCCGCGAAGCTCCAAAGGCACAGGCTGCCCCCGAAGCTAGCAAAAAGGTAAGTGCTGACAACGCCGACGACGGCGAAATGCACATCAACCACGGTGAAGAGCCAAAGGAAGCTCCTGCGCCGCTCCCAATGGAGCCAGTCGCAGTACCTGAGCCTATCGAACCAGCACCAGAACCCGAGCCACAGCTGCCAATTGCGCCGCCTGCCGCTCAGAACTTTGACGATCTCAAGGAAGCTATCCAGCAAGAAACCGTCCAGACCGCACCACAGCGCGAGATGGCAGAAGAGCCGCCAATCCCTGGCGACCACAACATCAACGACTCCGAGAATGACGACGAAAAGCCAGAGAGCGATGAAGAAAGCTATCTGACAACCCACCCGTCTTGGCAGGGTCGTGAGCTCAAGCCGCCAACAATGGGCGGTACGCTGAGTGCGACGTCTGAGCAGGCACTCGAAGACAAGATTCGTTCTGAGAACGAAGAGAAGCGTAATCTGAAGATCTTGACTCACGGCGGTGGGGCAGAAGCTCCCGCAGGCCAACCTCAACAGCAATCGTCTTCGTCTAAGAAGCGCAAACGCAAGAAGAGCGGTCAAGGTGGCGGCCAGCAAGATCAGCAGCAACGAGCTGTTGTTCAGCCCGCACCAGCACCAGTTGCTCCGGCCCCTGTTGCAGCCCCGGAGCCAGCTCCTGCACCAGCTGAACCCGCTCCGCAGGCAGTTGCCCCTGAGCCAGAACCGGTCACGCCAGTCGCTGAAGCTCCTGCTCCAGCCCCTGAGCCAGTTGCGCCGGCGCCAGAAATGCCGTTGCCTGAACCGGTTCCGGCCCCGGCACCAGAACCCGAGCCAGCATTGCCTGAAATTCCAATCGCGCCACCTCCAATGGTTGTCGCCGAACCTTTGACGCCTCCGGCTGAATCAGCTCCAGCCCCTGCGCAAACACCAGCCGAGCCAGCCCCACAGGCTACTCATGAGCCAACACTAGAAGAGCTCGAACGCGAAGCCGCTAACCATGCTGCGCAAGCTGTTGCTCCGCAGACGTTGACCGAACTTGAAGCCGAAGCGCACGCCCATGCAAACAAAGTAGCAGCCCCACAGGCTGGTCCTAACCCTGCGCCTGCCGCACCAGCTCCAAGCGAACTCGGTGCTATGCCGATGCCACAGCCACTCGAGACGCCAGCGCCAGTTGCACCAGCTCCTGCTCCAGCACCTCAACCAGAGATGCCGCCAACTGGTTTGCCACCGCTGCCACCAATGCCAGACTTTAGTACGTTGCCACCAGTTCCTGCTGGCCCTGAGCTGCCACAACTGCCTCAGCAGCCATTGCAGCAACCTGCGGTCCCGCAACCGCCACAGGCAGCCCCACAGCCGCCTCAGGCCCCTGCACCGACACCTCCGCCAGCCGCTCCGACTGACCCAGCTCAGTTCCGTATCCCTGGTCAGTAGGCAGTTGCGCATCTCACGACTCTTCGTGTAGAATTGCCTGATCCATCTCTTGTTTCGCTGCACCCTGGGAGGCTGCACGATGAATTTTGCGGTAAGTGCATGTGTTACTGAAATGGCCCGACTGATGGTCGAGCTGACGAGTACGCCATCCGCGGACAGTACGAGGCGGCTGAGTTCTCTGCACGCTGCCGTCCTGTCGCAGGTGACGTCGACCGCTGTTCTGATGGAGCTGCGTGGTCAGTACGGCTCGCGCTTCACGCCCAGCCTGGGTGAGTGGAACGAGGTCGGCCTGGATGCCGACGGCTCGAGCGTGCTCTACAAGCTGGCGAAGCCGACAGCGACGTACTACTTCACCATCAGGGAAGGCACGGTCTGTCGACTGGCTCGCGCTACGTGAGATGAAGCGGCGAGAAGGCGCGGGTTTCCAAGCCCGCGCCCCGCCGAAGGATACGGTATTATGGAATCAATGAACGGAATTTTACTTATAGATAAACCAGCTGGCATGTCCAGCTTTGGTGTCGTGGGCCGCGTCCGCTGGCTGCTCAGCCAAAAGGCGGGGAAAAAGGTGAAGGTTGGACACACGGGCACGCTTGACCCGTTTGCGACCGGCCTGATGATTATTGTTGTGGGTGAGTACTGCAAACGCGCTGGCGAGTTCAGCAAGCTCGATAAGAGCTACGAAGCCACTATGCATTTGGGTGCAACCAGCACGACTGGCGACCCCGAGGGCGAAGTTATACCTGGCTCTGACCGCAAGCCCAGCGAGCAAGAGCTCCGAGCTGCACTTGAGCCGTTTCGCGGCGAAATTTCGCAGACACCGCCAAGCTTCAGCGCTATCAAGATCGACGGCGTCCGTGCCTACAAACTTGCCCGTGCTGGCAAAGAGGTCGAGATGCCAACCCGCCAGGTAACCATCCACGAGCTTGAGCTCCTCAGCTACGAATACCCTGAGGCACGCATTACAACACACGTCGGCAGCGGCACATACATCCGTACGTTGGCCGAGGATATCGGCAAGAAACTAGAAGTAGGTGCCTACCTAACCGCCCTGCGCCGTACGACGGTGGGGAAGTGGGATATTAAGGACGCCACCGCGCTGCAAAACGTCGAATCGGCTGACGATCTGACACTCCGAGAGCTCTAGGGGCCGATTGTATTGCTAAACTGTTCCTGATCTGATAAAATAACCTTCGATGATTACTAAAGAAGCAAAGCAACAGGTCATTACTGACAACCAGCGTCACAAAACTGACGTCGGTTCGACTGAAGTCCAAGTTGCAGTTCTCACCACTCGTATTCGCGAGCTGACTGAACACCTCAAGCAGAACAAGCACGACAATCACGGTCGTCGCGGTCTTCTGCAAATGGTGGGTCGCCGCAAGCGATTGCTGGGCTACATGCAGCAGAAGGATTACGCCGGTTATCAGGCACTGATCGCACGTCTCGGACTCCGCAAGTAAGCTACTAGGCTTCTGCGGAGTTCTTTACTTGAACCTAAAAAATTAAATCACCCCGCGCCCGCCCGAATAGGTGGTGGATTTGAACTAAGAAGACACTTGGTTGAAACCCGTTACCTAGGCGGATATCCGCGGGGATGACTCAGAAAGGAATACTCCAAAATGAGTAATATTATCAACCCGTTTGGCAAAGATATTGTCAAAGTTGAGACTGAGTTCTGTGGTCGCACGCTTAGCCTAGAGGTTAACCGTATTGGTTTCCGTACCAGCGCGAGCGTTCTCGTCAGCTATGGCGACACTGTCGTCCTTGGTACTGCAATGGTCGCCAATAGCCCTGTGAAGGGGTTCGACTATTTCCCACTCAGCATCGACTACGAAGAAAAAATGTATGCAGCTGGTAAGATCAGCGGCAGCCGTTTCATTAAGCGCGAAGGTCGCCCAAGCGAAGAAGCGATCCTGATCGGTCGCCTGATCGACCGCCCAATCCGCCCGCTATGGCCAAAGGGCTACCGCCATGAGGCACAGGGCGTCGCAAGCGTCTTGAGTATGGACCCAACGTTCCGCCCAGACATGATTGCGATGATCGCCATGAGCACCGCATTTATGCTGACTGGCGCACCTTTTGAAGGTCCAGTTGCCGGCGTCCGCGTTGGCCTTAAGGACGGCAAGCCTGCTGCCTTCTTGCCACTCGAAGAAATGAACACAAATGACCTCGACCTCGTTGTTGCCGGTACCGAAGACGCCATCATGATGGTTGAGGCTGGCGCAAACGAAGTCAGCGAAGACCAAATCGCCGAAGCACTCGCCTGGGCACACGAAGCAATCCTGCCTGCCGTTCGCCTTCAGAAGGAACTCATCGAGAAGGTTGGCGTAACCGCTCAAGAGTACGAGCTGCTTCTACCAAACGAAGACATCCAGAAGTCAGTCGACGAATGGGTCCTCGGCAAGCTTGGCGACAACCTGCGCAAGCCATACGCTGAGCGCAACGACCTCGTAACTGTCCTCAAGGGCCAAATGCACGACCACTTTGCCGAGCAAGTAGGCGAGGAGTACGAAGAGCTCCGCCGCGAATACGACGACGCCTTCACAAGCGCGCTACACAAGGACGTCCGCAAGGGTATCCTCGAAGACAACGTCCGCCCAGACGGTCGTCAGCTGACTGAAGTTCGCCCACTGAGCTCAGAAGTGAGCATCCTGCCGCGCGCACACGGCTCAAGCCTGTTTACTCGCGGCATGACCCAGGGCATGAACATCGTCACCCTGGCTCCACTCAGCTACGCGCAGATCGTCGACACGATGGAGCGCGAAGGTGAGCGCCGATTTATGCACCACTACAACGCACCTGGCTACACCGTTGGTGAAATCAAACGCCTTGGTTCACCTGGCCGCCGCGAAATCGGTCACGGCTACCTGGCTGAGCGCGCATTGACCGCTGTGCTTCCGGCCGAAGAAGACTTCCCATACGCTATCCGTTCCGTCACCGAAATCATGAGCCAAAACGGCTCAACCAGCATGGCTGCGACCTGCTCAGCTTGTCTTGCACTCATGGACGCTGGTGTTCCTCTGAAGGCTCCTGTGAGCGGTATCGCCATGGGCCTAATGAAGGACGGCGACAAAATTGCCATCCTCAGCGACATCGCTGACGCCGAAGACTTCGCCGGCGATATGGACTTTAAGGTCACTGGCACCGCCAAGGGTATTACCGCACTCCAGATGGACATGAAGGTCCACGGTTTGGCTGTCGACATCCTGAAGCAAGCACTTGTTCAGGGTAAGGACGGTCGCGCACACATCCTCGAGCACATGCTGAGCGTCATTGCTGAGCCTCGCAAGGATCTCAGTCCATTCGCACCTCGCATCGAGAAAATCCAGATCAACCCAGAGAAGATCCGCGACGTTATTGGTAAGGGTGGCGAGACCATCAACAAGATTATTGCCGAGACCGGTGCCGAGATCGACATCCGTGACGGTGGTCTGGTTATGGTTGCCGCACCTGATAAGAGCGCAATCGACGCTGCCATCAAGTGGATCAAAGATCTCACTGCTGAGCCAGAAGTTGGCGCAATCTACGAGAACTGCCGCGTGGTTAAGATTATGGACTTTGGTGTCTTTGTCGAAATCATGCCTGGTCAGGAAGGCCTCGTTCACGTTAGCGAGATGGCCGACACTCGTGTCGAGCATCCAGGCGACGTCGTGAAAGAAGGCGACACCGTCACCGTGAAGCTCGTCGCTATCGACGACCGCGGCCGACTCGTCCTTTCGATGAAGCAAGCCAAGCAATAAGACGATTCTAGCAATAGCACCCAGAGACTACTGAAGTTGAGGGTGCTATTGTTTTGTGTAATAAAGATGATATAATTTGCTTGCTCATAAAGTAGCAGCGATTTGATATCGCTTTTTGCGGAGGAGGCCATTGTGCCCGGTCAACGTCCATCGCGGCGTTCGCCGCTCCACCCCAAAGCCCTCACGCTATCCGACCTCGAAGCGAAGACTCGTGGCATAACGGTGGTTATCTGTACCTACCGTTCAAGCCCCGATCGACCGCTGGAGCGCATGGATGCAGTGGGTTTTACAGGGGTGGTAAAGCTGTATGTGTCGGGAGCAACCGAGCCACTCAGCGGCAAGTTTGTTGTCTTCGACAATGTTCCAGATGCGCTGAAACGCGTCGAGCGCAGACGTCTGGGGTTTTCGCACCTGGCAGTCGACATCGATAGC
>DATEFF010000043.1:0-10382 GCA_035280785.1 Saccharimonadales bacterium (SeqCode) | reverse complement strand
GCGATTGGCCGCGGCTTGCTATCGTTGTGGCTGCTAATGACGCCACTGCCCTGAACGCCGATGGCCGCAGCCTTGGCTTCAGCTGGCCACCTAACGTCGGCTGTGTAAGCTGGTTTTGGCGGAGCGTCGTGCGCTTCGGCGGCCTTGTCCGGCTGGTGCGTGACAAATAATATACCCCCGATGAGGGCGAGGGCGGCAAAGAATTTTATTTTGCGGAATCTTTTTGGTTTTTGCATAACCACTTTCCCTAGTGTAACACTGCCTCGGCCGAGGCGAAATGCTTTGCGAGGTTAGTCCGCTTTAGTTTATGGCAGTCGAAATCTTGCCATCGCGGCAACGTCCAATGTCTTCGCTGGGCGTTGGGTAGCTAACCTTCTAGGATGCTGTCGATGCGGCGAATCATTTCGTCTGCTTCGCGCGTTGGAACGATGTAAATAGGTTTGCTGTGAGCGAGCGTGCTGATGCGTGCTGGTGAGCGCGGGTCGGTTGCTTTGCCATTCTCTGGTTCGTCGAGCTGAAGGTCTAGGAAGTGCAGTCGGTCGATGATACGGCGTCGTACCTCTACGGATCGTTCGCCAACCGTGCCGGTAAATACCAGCATGTCGATACCGCCCATTCCTGCCGCCATCGCACCGATGGCTTTTTGGATGTTAAAAACGTATGTCTCGAGCGCAAGGTGAACGTTGTGATTGCCCTGGGCTTCGTGTTCTATTAGTTCGTTGACCGCCGATGATGTCTCGCTCAGGCCAAGCAGGCCGCTGTGGCTGTTGAGGTAATCTTCCATTTGTTCGTCACTGAGGTGAAGTTGGGTCTGTAGCATGTTGGTGGCGGTTGGGTCGATTGAACCAACACGCGTTGCCATAATAAGTCCTTCAAGCGGTGAGTAGCCCATGGTTGTGTCATGGCTTTTGCCGCCATGCACGGCCGTCACGCTGGCGCCACTGCCCAGGTGGGCGACGATGAGTTTGGGCGCGAGTTTGTTGATTGTCTCAAGCTCGTGCACGACCGACGCAACAGAAATGCCGTGATAGCCAAAGCGTTTGATCTCAAATCGGTCAGCATCTTGCAGACGTACGCCGTAGTTCCAGGCATAGTCTGGCTTGGTGGCATGGAAGGCACTGTCAGAGACGCCAACAATCTGCGCTCCACCAAACACGTCGTGCAGTGTTTCGAATTCGCGAAGTGTGGCGCCAATGTGCAGTGGCGCGCGACTTTCGAGTTCGCGCAGTTTGCTAACGGTTTCGTCGTCCATGACGCGATCTTGCAGGAAGTAACTGCTCGGCGCCACAATGCGCAGACCGATTCGACTAATGTTTTCGTCTGGTCCAATGAGGTTGAATTCCTTCAGGATGGGCAGAACCTGGCCGGCAACATCGCCGAGGTCGTGTAAGTCGACGTCGACGGGCTGATGGCGGTCGCCAAATTGCCCGGTGCAGGCAATGCGTCCTTCACGGTATTCAAAGTGCAGTTCGGCTACGGTTTTGCCGCTTCGGTACAGGCCATACTTGCGACTGGCGCTGCCGGGGTTAGCGATAAGTGTTAGTGTGTCCATATCCACTCGTCGATTTCTGGCAGGTCAATGCCGTTAACTTTGATGTACTCGGTGTTTTCGTCGATTTTGGCTTGGTATTTGTCGGTCACGGTCTTGGCGGTTTCGTCGTCGATGCGGCCAACTTCTGCCGCGCGTTTGGCGATTTCCATCACCAAGTGGAATCGGCTCGTTTCGTTGCGGACATGCATGTCAAACGGCGTTGTCGTACTGCCACTCTCGATGTAGCCGCGAATAGTGAAGCGGTGCGGGTTGTCGGCGTAGCCCCACAGGATGGATTTGATGGTTTCGGGGTAGCCGTGGAAGTTGCAGATGACTGGTTTGTCGGTTGTGAACTGGCGGTCAAATTCAGCCTGCGTGATGCACGTGCCGCTACCACCCAGGCCGCAACTGGTCAGACTCATAACGTTTACAAAGCGGAGGCGGATCTCGGGCATTTCGCGCTTGGCCAGGTCGATTGCGGCTAGCGTCTCCTTGGTTGGGTAGTCGCCGATGCCCAGCAATACGACATCCGGGTCGTCATCGCTGGCGAAATCCCATGTCGAGACCCCGCTAGTGAGCTGCTGCTTGGCGACGTCCGGCGTCAGCCAGCGAGGCTCTTGGGTTTTGCCGGCAACGATAATGTTAATCTGTTTGGTCGAGCTCATGACTTGCTCCAGGACGGCGAGTGTACTGTTGCCGTCAGGAGGGAAGTAGACATTCACGAAGTCGCCTTGGCGGCGTAGCGCGTCGTCGATAAACCCAGGGTTTTGATGGCTGAAACCGTTGTGGTCCTGGCGCCAGCCGGAGCTGGTGAGGATGTAGTTGAACGACGGGAAGTCGCCACGCCATTCGATGTCGCGGGCGTAGCGAATAAACTTGGCGTACTGATCCATCATGCTGGAGACGACTTGCACAAAGGCCTCGTAGCTGGCAAACATCGCATGCCGGCCGGTCAAGACGTAGCCCTGCGTCAGTCCTTGCAAGTTGTGTTCGCTGAGCATTTCCATAACGCGGCCGTCGGGGCCAAAGTCGCGGTCCCATGGTTCGATTGGCCACATCCAGGCGCGCGTAGTTTGGCCGAAGATAGCATCGAGCTTGTTGCTGTATGTTTCGTCTGGCGACATAAATCGGAAGTTGCGATTGTCTTTGTTGAGGCGGAAAACTTCCTCGAGGTACAAGCCGGCGCGGCGCATGCTGGAGCTACCGATTGTGCCAGGTTTTTCGGCGTCCTCGGCAAATTGGTCGGCAGGCGGCAAGACGAGGGGTTTGTACTGTGACTCGCCAGGGCGAGCGTACGGTGTGTCGCCGATGCGCTTGGGTTGGTCGGGCATGATTTTGTCGAGGAAGTCGCCAAAGCCTTGGTCCGGTTTGAAGAGTTCGCCGAAGTTGTAGCTGTGCAGCCATTCGTTCAGGAGGCCGAGTTGCTCGTCGTTTGACTTGGCCTCGGCCAGCACGACTTGGTGGCTGAGGGCGTTGCCTTCGATCTTCATGCCGTTCAATTCTTTCACGCCGGTCCAGCCTTTGTGGCTACGGACGATCAACATCGGCAGGTGCTGCTGCGTTGTTGTCGGGTTGGACTTGATGTCGTGAATGAGCTGCCAGGCCCATTCCATCGCCTCGGCCATTTCGTTGTGCGGGCTATCGCTGGTGGTAGCGTCGACGATGCGGGGATGGTAGCCGTAGCCGCTAAATAGCGCCATAAGTTCGTAGTTGCTCATGCGGCCAAAGACGGTTGGCGCAGAAATTTTGTAGCCATTAAGGTGCAGAATTGGTAGGACGACACCATTTTGCTTGGGGTTGAGTAGTTTGTTGAGGTGCCAAGCGCCAGCTGTCGGGCCAGTCTCGGCCTCGCCATCGCCAATCAAGCAGGCAACGATAAGGTTGGGATTGTCCAGCGCCGCACCGTAGCTTGTTGCGAGCGAATAGCCAAGCTCGCCACCCTCTAGGATCGCGCCGGGCGTGCCGGGGTTGCTGTGACTCGGGAAACCATATGGCCAACTAAATTTGCGGCACATCTCGGCGATGCCGTCGAGGCTTTGTGGAACGTCAGGGTAGTACTTGCTGAGTGTGCCCTCCAGGAAGAGGTTGGCCTGGAGTGCCGGAAAGGCGTGGCCGGGTCCCAATACAAACATCATGTCTTGGTTGTGGCGCTTGGTCAGGTAACTGAGGTGGGAATAGACAAAGTTAACGCCCGGGCCCGAACCCCAGTGGCCCAATAGCCGTGTCTTGACGTCATTGAAGGTTAGGTCGCGGTCCATCATAAAGTTATCTTGCAGAAAAATCTGCGCAGCTGTGAGGTAATTTGCGGCACGGTTATACTGGTCGAACGCGTTGACATCTATATTCATGCTTATGTTTATTGTAACTCCTTGGTGTTGATTGTAAAACGCCTGTCGAGCCTTACGTGTGACGTATCTCACATGCTTTGCGCTTATGCAAAGTGTGGTATCATCAAGTCATTACGTTAGAGGCGTGGGATGAAAACAAAAAAGCGTAGCCTAGTTACGCCAAAAGCCACTAAGGTTGGAGCCAAAAAATCGCATACCAAAGTGTATGTCGCTGTTGTATTGATGGCGGTAATCGCTGCATTTGCGGTTTGGTTGACGTGGTTTTACGCTGACCGAGCGCTGCCCGGCGTAGCTGTTGGCAACACCCAGGTGAGCAACCAAGAGCCTGCCGAAATCAAAAAGGCCATCATCGCCCAGGCGCCGGCCTTGAGTATTACCTTTGACGACAATGGCAAGAAGACAACAATCCCCGCCAAAGATCTTGGCGTTGTTGTTGATACCGAAGCCACACTTCGTAACGTCTTGAACGCTCGCCGCGACGGTAATGTTGCGATGTGGGAGGAAGTGAACGTGCCACTTGTATTGGCCAATGACCCTGGCGTGCTGATTGAGTTCGCTAAGAAGAAATTCCCAACGGCATTTGTGGATGCCAAAGAGCCAATGATTGTGTTTGATGAGCCAACGGGCAACTTTGTGGTCAAGCCGGGTGAGCCTGGCAAGGGACTCGACCTCAAGGCTTTTCAGCGTGCTTTGCCAGAACTTGCCAAGCACCCAGAGAATTTTACGCTCAAACTAACATCGGCGGCCGTCTCGCCAATTATGGACGAAGCCAAGCTGCACGAGGTGAAGACAGAGGCTAACGACCGTCTCGACAAAAAGATTGAGTTTAAGCTCGACGACGATGTTATCTACACGGCTGGTCGTGGCGAAAAGGCTAGCTGGATTCACTTTGTGCCCGACGCAACCAAGGGTACGTCCAGTATCGAAGTCGATAAGGCTGCTATCCAAAAGTTCCTGACAGATAAGGTTGGGCCAACGGTTGCTGCACCGCCAGTTGACCGCAAGGTCGTCGTGGACAGCGCCACAGGCACGCAGTCGGTCATTCAACAGGGTAGGACTGGCAGCCAAATTCAAGACATCGAGCAGTTGAGCGGCGAAGTTGTTGCTGCGCTTAACGGCAATCGCTCGCTGTCGCAAAGTGTCAGTATCGCCAAAGCGCCTTTCCGCACCATTACGATGACCGGTGAAGGTAAGTGGATTGAGGTTGACCTTAGCCAGCAGCGTATGACAATCTACGTTGGCAATGAGGCCGTCCGCAGTTTTACTGTCAGCACTGGCCGAGCTGCAACGCCAACGTCGATTGGCGAGTCGGCTATTTATTCCAAGCGTTCTAGCATGACAATGACCGGCACAATCGCAGGCGATTATTACTACCTTGAGGATGTAAAGTGGGTGAACTTCTTTAATGGCGGCGAGGCGATACACGGCACGTACTGGCACAATAACTTTGGTACGCCAATGAGCCACGGCTGTGTAAATATGACAGAAGCTGACGCTAAAATTGTGTATGACTTTGCGCCAATTGGCACAAAGGTTATAGTGCACCAATAGATGCCGAGCATTATTCATCTCCGAAAGCGCTTTCGCCCCTCTAAACGCACACGGCGCGTTGTTGGTAGTGTTCTAATCTTCTTGGGGGTCTTCCATTTGTGGCTGCACGTTACCAACCCGTACGCAGGCGTGAACTTTGTGCAGCAGCCCTACACGACATCTGTCCAGAATGGGAAGATAACCGTCCATAAGCAGTTCGACATGAACGTTTATAACGATGGGCTGGCTCAGGCGCTCGGCTACTACAAGTCTGGCTTCTTGATTGTGCAGAATTCGTACTTTGGTAGCCGACCAGCGAAGTCTGGCAACGTTGATGGTATTTTGGATGACATTCACCGCCTGCGGTTTGATCCCAGCAAGCCATACTTGATATCGGGCGATCAGTTTAGCGTGTTGTATCCGCGTAACCTTGGTGTTTTCTATAATTCAATTCTTGATCCACGCACCGCCCATAGTCAGACGGATTGGCAGAACCGTCAGCGAATTTATTTGCAATCGGCGCTGTATGCGCTGGATGCATTCTCGAAGGAGAAGCAGTTGGCCACAACAATTGTACCTATCGGATCCAAAGCGGCAGTATTGACCCAAGTGCACCCTGGTTCGGTGCCGTCAGATAGCCTGTATGGTTTGCTGTACGCACTCGAAGCGCTGCAAGACCCTGGCAACTCCAACGAGTCACATAAGCTCCAGACTGTCGACGCCACAAAGGCCATCCTGACCGAGCGACGTGGCGACCTGGCAGCGCTGGTTCAGGTATATCTAGACCAAGTGCTCGACCCAGCCACTGGCCTGGTGAAACGCGATGTGCACTTGGCGGCTGCACGTGATGGCGTTGTTCGCGAGAGCTCGTTCTACGACAATGTTGTGCTGTGGAAGACGCTGGCGCTGGCTGACCAGCTGGACATCCGCCGGGCAAACCCGGGCGCGCTGAACGAGCTGCGCGGCAAAATTCTGCAAACATTTTGGGATATTGAAGGTCATTTTAAGGACGACCTGACGACGCGACCGCAATTCGCGAACTATTCTTCGGACTGGCTCATCGCCTTGCCGACTGATTTTTTGAGCCCTGACCGCGCAGAAGATCGGCCGTACCTGGAGCGCACTATCGCCTTTATTGGTCAGCAGGGAATTGCCCAGCCTTTCCCAATCAAATATCAGGCGCACCCGAAGGTTCAGGAAGCTCCGTGGGCGGTTAAGACATTCGTGCCGAACTATGGTGGTGACGCAATCTGGAGTTATTGGGGCGCGGAGTATCTGACGCTTTTGGCTAACATGAACCATTACTCTGACGGCGCATATACCAAAGAGCTCAACCACGGCATCAAGACATACGAGCAGAAAATCATAGAGAATCGTGGCTTCCCCGAGACGTTCGATGCCGAGGGTAGTTTCCTGCAAAATTCTGTATACAAAAGCATCCGTCAGACCGGCTGGGTTGTGCAGTTCGAGACTGCAAAGGCAAGCGCTGCGGACAAGTAGGTAGTAGGTATGGTCTTGCGTCCGGGTCTATAATAGATAAAAGGAGCAAAAGACCAGACATGTCTGTACCAGATGTAAAACTCAACAACGATGTACTCATTCCCCAGCTCGGGCTGGGTGTTTATAAAGCTCACGAAGGTCGGGAAGTGCAAGACACGGTGCGCATTGCGCTGGAAGCTGGCTACCGTAGTATCGACACGGCGGCTCTGTATGGCAACGAGCACGGCGTTGGCTTGGCGCTGAAAGACAGCGACGTGCCCCGAGACGAAGTTTTTATTACGACCAAGGTTTGGAATGCCGACCAAGGCTACGACTCGACACTTAAGGCATTTGAGGTAAGCATGCACCGTTTGGGCGTTGACCACGTCGACTTATATCTTGTGCATTGGCCGGTTGCTCGACGTTTCAAAAAGACATGGCAAGCCCTGGAGCAGCTGTATGACCAGAAGGTCGTACGGGCAATTGGTGTATCGAACTTCCAGACACACCACCTGGACGAACTGTTAGCGGACGCCAATGTTGTACCGGCCGTAAACCAGGTAGAGCTGCATCCTCGCCTCGCGCAAATTGAGCTGCGAAGCTACTGCGCAGACAAAGGCATCGCCGTTGAGTCTTGGAGCCCGCTGATGCATGGCGGGGAAGTCCTGCGTGACCCGGTTGTCCTGAAGTTGGCCGAGCAACACGGCAAGACGCCCGCGCAAATTGTTCTGCGATGGCACATTCAGCATGGCCTCATCACCATCCCAAAGAGCGTGACGCCAGAGAGGATTGGCGAAAATATCAATATCTTTGATTTCGAATTGAGCGCGGACGACATGCAGGCGCTCGACGGCCTTAACCAAGACAAGCGTATCGGCGCCGACCCTGACAATTTTGACTTTTGATGGTATAGTTAACGGCTGTGGGCGCGTGGCAGCACCCTTGTAATTTGCAAGAACCATCGACCAACAGGAGAGTAACGTGACTCGTTTGACCGAGCAGGACCTTCGCAACAGGTACGGACTTTTCAACGCCGGCGACTTCGACGCGGTCGTCGCCCAGTTCAGCCCCGAGGCTCAGTACCGCCAACTCGACGGCCCGGAGGTCACCGTGGCCCTCGGCCGCGAGCAGATCCGTGGCGTCATGGAGGGCTGGCGTCACTTCTTCGGCGACAACCCCCAGATCGAGGACATCGTCATCCGGCCGGCGCACAGCCTGATTCGCGAGGTCTCCGGCGCAGCGCAGTGCTTCGTCGTCAACTTCGTGGGCGTCGGCGTCTACCAGAACACCATCCCCGGCCTGGAGGAGGCCGCTCCGGCGCACGGCCGGCCGGTCCGCGTGCCGATCGGCGAGACCGTCTGGGTCGACGGGGACGGCCTGTTCGTCCGAGTCGACAACACCATGAAGATCATCGCGCTCCAGTAGCGCGATCGTCAGATGGGAGCCGCCACGCGCCCTATCTGACCTGAAATTATTTGTACAAATTGTCTTCGCCTCTGTATTATCTCTGATGGGCGCGTGGCAGCCTGGGGGGATGAAGGATGTCAGTAACGGCAGAGACACGTCTGCGCCAGTTCTATGCCCTGTTTGGCGGACAGCGGTTCGCCGAGCTTAGGGATTTTCTGGCTCCAGATGTGTGGTATATCCAAATCAACACCATGACCGCCGATAACTCACCTCGTGGGTCGCAGGCGGTTGGAAGGCAGTACATCAACTGGGGACGCTGGTTCCACGGCCTCCGCATCGGTGCCCTTGAGATGACGGCGGGGAGCGAGGCGCAAACTCGAAGGGTCGGCGGAGCAGAAATTAACTTCACGGTCCGATATGGGTTGGTCGCGCGCTATGCCCAAAGAATGCCGGGGATGCAGATGATGCAATTGCCGGCAATCGGCGGCGTCGTGAGGCTCGTGATGACCGACAGGGTCTGGATGGACGGCGACAACCGAATTCTTCGGGTGGTCAACTCAATTCAGCCTGCGGATGAGTAGGTAATTCTGTAAGTAGGGTTTCGATCGCCACGCGCCCACTTACACTTTGCCAACAGAGGTGGTACAATAGGTCCATTCATGCGACAGCTTAACGGATCAGATCTTGCTGGTTTTATCAAAGAGCGCCAGGCACACCAAGTGCGGGGGCTTATTCAGGCACACGACATTCAACCCAAGCTGGCGATTGTGCAGACCAACCATACGCCAATCATTGATGCCTACGTTCGGCTCAAGAAAGCATATGGTGCTGATATTCAGGTAGAAGTCGAGGCACACGTTATTTCGCAAGAAGACGCGCTCGAAACGATTAAGCAGCTCAACGCCGACCCAAGCGTCCATGGCATTATTATTCAGCTGCCCATTGCCGAGCCAAGCCAGACCGCGGAGCTTGTGAACGCTGTCGACCCAAACAAGGATGTCGATGGTTTGGGCGAGAAGCCTGCCTTTGACCCAGCAACTCCGACGGCCGTGAACTGGCTTCTGGCTGGCTACAACGTCGAGCTGAAGGGCAAGAAGATTGTGATTGTGGGGCAGGGTCGCCTGGTCGGCGCGCCGCTGGCTCGCATGTTCCGCGACTCTGGCCTCGATGTCGAGACTGCCGATATTACGACTGAGGACCTCGCCGCATTGACCCGAAAGGCGCAGGTGCTTATTAGCGCGACAGGGCAGCCGGGACTCATCAAAAGTGACATGATTATGCCTGGCGTCGTTGTTGTTGACGCCGGTGTTGCAACCGATGCTGGAAAGATGGTCGGTGACCTTGCCGACGATGTCCGCGAGCGCGGCGACCTCAGCCTGACTCCGCCGAAAGGTGGCGTCGGTCCGCTAACCGTTTGCGCACTTTTCGAGAACGTCATCGAATCTGCCCGCCGTGTTGTGAAGCAGTAGCATATTGACTTTTTAAAGTTTTAATGCTAATATACTGCTAACGTAATCCTCTTTGGATTGTCTCTGAACTTATTTTTTGAAGCCTCAAGCCCGCTCGGGCCAGCCACGCGCTGCTTCAAATCTCCTCTATTAATCAATCAGATATAAGAAAGGATCTTTATGGATCTATTAGTTTTGGCGACGTTTATTGTCGCACTTTTATCAAGCATTCTCAGCGGGATGAGCGGGGGTGGCGGGGGATTCGTCATGACGCCATTCTTCTTGCTAATCGGGCTGACTCCACAGCAGATTGCGGCAAATGCATCTGTTGCCGGGCTCGGTCTTGGCACGAGCTCACTGCTAGCGATGCGCGGCCAGCAGTTGCTGAAGACCAAGTTTTTGTGGCCACTGGCTGCTCTGACTTTCGTTGCAACTGTTGCGGCGATGTTGGCCTTGCCCAAGGTTCACGGCGACGCGTTCGAGGTTGTGATTGGCTTTTTGCTGATCGCTCTGGCGCCGACGTTGTTTATCAAGAAGGCACGATTCCAGCCGGGCGAGCGTTCACGCCGGTCGGTCTGGCTGGGCTACGCAAGTTATGCGGCAATTCTGTTTGCGAGTTCGCTCGGTAGCGGTGTTGCG